>DATIJL010000009.1 GCA_035478595.1 Candidatus Chromulinivoraceae bacterium | reverse complement strand
GCTGCTGGCACGTAGTTAGCCGACCCTTATTCATGAGTTACCGTCATATTCTTCACTCATAAAAGCAGTTTACGACCCGAAGGCCTTCATCCTGCACGCGGAGTTGCTCCATCAGACTTTCGTCCATTGTGGAAGATTCCTTACTGCTGCCTCCCGTAGGAGTCTGGACCGTGTCTCAGTTCCAGTCTGACTGATCATCCTCTCAGACCAGTTACCGATCGTAGACTTGGTGAGCCTTTACCTCACCAACTATCTAATCGGACGCGGGCCGCTCCCAAAGCGCTCGAAAGCTTTAATCCGAAGATCATATGCGGCATTAGACTCCATTTCTGGAGCTTATTCCTCACTTTGGGGCACGTTCCCACGCGTTACTCAGCCGTCCGCCGCTCGCCACCAAGTAGTAAACTACTCGTGCTGCCGCTCGACTTGCATGTATTAGGCACTCCGCCAGCGTTCATCCTGAGCCAGGATCAAACTCTCCATAAAAGATGCATCTTGCGATGCGTCTATAAAAATAGACTGACGATGATATTACACAACTAAATTGTCAAAGTTCTTTTTGATCTGTTCAACTCCACTTGTTGTTTATCGCTCTCTGCGACCAGACTGATATTTAGCATACCCTATGAGTAAGGTGAGCGTCAAGGGTAATTTGAACTTATTTTGTAGCTAAAAAGACAACTAGCCCGATTACTACGCCAAGTGCTGCTCCAGCAGCCACTTCAACAGGGGTATGTCCTTTTGCGGCACGCGGTAAAGCTACGTTACTCTTTTGTTCTTTTATAAGCTCTTGAATAGCCTTTCCCTGCTCTCCTACTGAACGACGAACCATCATGGCGTCGTACATAACGATGCCAGCAAATAATGCAGCGAGACCAAACAATCCAGAGTTAATGCCGTCGCGAAGCATAATAACAACACATAGCGCAACAACAGTTGCGCTATGTGCACTTGGCATATTCCCCGAAAGGTACAACTGACGGAAGTGGTTAAAGCTCCGATGCTTCACCGCAATTAATAGGTATTTAGCCCCTTGTGCAATCAGCCATGCGGCAACAATTGCAGTAATATACGGTGATAGCCTTGTCATAGCCCTATTGTGCCTCTTCTTCCTCAACTATCGCTTGTGTTTGTTCTGGCATAAGCCCAAGAGACGACACAGCATCACCTTCACCAAGACGCATAATTCGAACGCCTTGCGTTGTACGACCAAGTGTTGGGATGTCCTTCAGACCAACTCGGATTGCCTGACCATTGTTCGAGATAAGGAGAACTTCACTCGCATTTGGATCAAGGGTCTGGACAGAGATAATTGGCCCCGTCTTAGCAGTTACTACTGCGGCTTTGATGCCTACACCGCCACGTTTGTGGCTTGGGAAGTTTGCAACCTTAGTAATCTTACCGTAGCCCTTTTCGCTAATAACAAGCAGGTGGTTCGCGTCATTATCGACAATATCCATGCCTACAACAGTATCATTAGGACGAAGGCGAACACCGCGAACACCGCGAGCAGTACGACCCATTGGACGAGCCTCTGCTTCATTAAAACGCACGGCTTGACCTGCTGACGTTGAAACGATTACATCATTCTTACCAGACGTCTTTTTAATCCAACGTAGTTCATCACCATCATCAAGTTTGATGGCAATAAGACCGTTCGTACGAATATTCTCGTAATCCTTTAGCGGCGTCTTCTTAACAGTTCCCTTTGTCGTTGCCATAAAGAGATAACCCTCGTCATTTGAATCCTTGTCATGGCGAATGATAGAGGTAATCTTCTCCTCTGGCTGTAGCTGCAAGAGATTTACAGCAGCAACACCCTTCCCCGCAAGGCTGGCTGCAGGAACCTCGTAGGCCTTAAGGCGGAAAATACGGCCGCGATTGGTGAAGAACAGTAGATAGTCGTGAGTACTAGCAGGGATAAGCTGGTCAATAATATCCTCTTCCTTAGTTGTCATACCACGCTTACCCTTCCCGCCTCGGTTTTGACGGCGGTATTCACTGAGCAACGTACGCTTAATGTAGTTCTCTGTTGTCAAAAGAATAACAGAATCCTCCTCAGGAATAAGCTCTTCATCGCTAAACTTACCAAGCTCGTGGTTAATCATCTTTGAGCGACGATCATCACCATACTTCTCCTTCATTTCAAGCAGTTCTTGCTTGATAATACGTAGGATTTCTTTTTCATCGGCCAAAATAGCTTCGAGTTTTGCAATCAGAGTGAGCAATTCAGCTAGTTCATTTTCAATAGCCTCTCGTTCCAAGCCAGTAAGTCGGCGCAGCTGCATCGCAAGAATAGCCTTCGCCTGAATCTCAGAGAGACCAAACTGTGCGATCAAGTTAGCTTCAGCTTCTTCGCTTGTCTTGCTGGCGCGAATAGTCTTGATTACCTCATCGATATGGTCGAGAGCAATCTTGTAACCTTCGAGAATATGCGCACGCTCTTTCGCCTTGCGCAGTTCAAATTCCGTACGACGACGAACGACATGTTGACGATGCTTAATAAACTCATGCAGAATCTCTTGCAGACCAAGCACGCGAGGTTGAATACCATCGATCAAAGCCAACATATTGTAATGGAAGCTTGTCTGAAGAGCAGTCATCTTATAGAGCTGGTTAAGAACTTTCTTTGGATAGGCATCTTTTTTGAGTTCAATAACAATACGAACCTTGCCACGAGCACTCTCGTCACGAAGGTCACTAATTGTTGTAATTTTTTTATCTTTTACCAGTTCGGCAATTTTCTCGATGAGTGTTGCTTTATTTACAGCATATGGCATCTCCGTCACAATGATGTGATGGCGACCCTTTTTCGTTTCTTCAATATTTGCAACTGCGCGAATTGTTACGCTACCGCGGCCCGTTTGATAAGCCTGCTTCATTGGCGAACCACCATACACAACAGCACCCGTTGGGAAGTCTGGACCCTTAACGAACTTCAAAAGGTCGTCTATAGTCGCTTCTGGATTATCAATCATCGCAATGGATGCGTCTACAAGCTCACTAAGGTTGTGTGGCGGAATACTCGTCGCCATACCAACGGCAATACCAATCTGACCGTTAAGTAGCAAGTTAGGAAGCTTGGCCGGTAACACCGTCGGCTCCTGCTCAGAGCCATCATAGTTGTCACGAAAATCAACAGTGTCTTTATCTAGGTCATTCAGTAACTCGTTACCTGCTCGACCAAGTCGCGCCTCGGTATATCGGCTAGCTGCGGCTGGATCGCCGTCCATTGAACCAAAGTTACCTTGACCGTCAACCAGGTTATAGCGCATTACCCAATCTTGGGCCAAACGAACCATAGAGTCATAAATAGCACTATCACCGTGTGGGTGGTACTTACCCATTACTTCACCGGCTATACGAGCTGATTTTGCAAACTTACCGCCTGGCCTCAACCCCTGTTCGCCCATCGTATAGAGAATACGACGGTGCACAGGCTTAAGACCGTCACGCACATCTGGAAGTGCTCGGTCAATAATAACGCTCATGGAGTAGCGAAGGAAGCTATCTTCCATAACATCTTCAACGCTACGGTTTTCGAGCGTTTTTGAGTGTGTTTGCTCAATAGGTGCTATGATCTCGCCCTCAATTGGTGTGTTTTTGTCATCATCCATTTTTAAATATCCAGTTCCTCTAGGCTAACAAATTTGGCGCGTGATTGAATGAAACTTTTACGAAGATCGACTTCGTCGCCCATAAGTTTAGTGAAAATCGCGTCGGCTTTTTCAGCATCTTGAATCTTTACTTGTACGAGTACACGATTATCCGGGTTCATCGTTGTGTCCCAAAGCTGTTCTGCGTCCATCTCACCAAGACCCTTGTAACGCTGAACGTCGTTCAAACCAGCTTGTTTGATCGGTGAGTCCTCAGAATTAATCTTTGTACCACGCGCTTTGCGTTCTTCTATTAGGTGACGGATGATCTCATCGCGCTCTTCGTCACTATATGCGTACCAGCGCTTATTACCCGCCGCCTTCAATAGAAAGAGTGGCGGTTTAGCAAGGTAAATATGGCCTCCATCCACAACTTCCTGCATATAACGGAAGAAGAAGGTTAAAAGCAATGTTGAGATGTGATGACCGTCGACATCGGCATCGGTCATGATGATAATACGGTGATAACGGAGACCATTAATGTCAAACTGATCACCAATACCCACGCCCATAGCCTTAATAAGGCTCACAATTTCATTATTGTTAAGCATACGATCGAGGCGCGCACGTTCAACGTTTAGCACCTTACCTCGAAGTGGTAAGATAGCCTGCGTTTTACTATCACGGCCAGACTTTGCTGAACCACCAGCAGAGTCACCCTCTACAATATAGAGTTCTGAATCGGCAGGGTTTTTACTTGAACAGTCTGAGAGTTTACCTGGAAGACTTAAGCCATCGAGAACACCCTTACGAATAACGTTGTCACGAGCCGCACGCGCAGCTTTACGTGCACGCGCAGCCAAAATCGCCTTGCCAACAATCTTTCTGGCAATTGCAGGATTCTCATCAAGATAGTACGAGAAATATTCCGTCATTACCTGATCGACGTAACGACGCACCTCAGGATTGCCAAGTTTATTCTTGGTTTGTCCCTCAAACTGAGGATCAGGAAGTTTAACTAAGATTACTGCGGTAAGGCCTTCGCGAATATCATCACCGCTCAAGTTTTCTTCTTTTTCTTTCAATAGACTACTTTTACGAGCGTACTCATTAATAACTCGCGTTAATGCGGTACGAAAACCGATCAAATGAGTTCCACCATCAGGGGTGAGAACGTTATTAGCGAAAGGTTTCAATATTTCAACATAGGAGTCGTTGTACTGTACTGCAACTTCAATTGATGAATCTTCTACTGTTTTTTCAACATAGAAAGGCTCGTCGCTCAGAACCTCTTTGCCGACGTTCAGGTTTTTTACATAGCTTTTAATACCGCCCTCAAAATAGAAGGCAACTCTTTCTTTAGTGCGGTCATCGCGCACCGCAACATACACACCTTTCGTGAGGTATGCCTGATGGCGAAGATAGTTAACTACCCACTTGTAATCAAATTCAATCGTTTCCTTGAAAATAGTTGGATCAGGATAAAACGTAATGCTCGTACCAGTAGGACGATCTGTTTTACCAAGCTTCTTAATAGGCATAGTAGCAGCGCCACGTTCAAATTCGATATGATACAATTCGCCTTTTTGCACCACCTCTGCAATCAGTTTCGTAGAAAGCGCGTTCACGACACTCGAACCCACACCGTGGAGACCGGATGATACCTTGTAGCCACCACCTCCAAATTTGCCACCAGCGTGGAGTACTGTTAGTACTGTTTCCAGAGTGCTAAGACCCGTCTTTGGATGTTTATCGACTGGAATACCGCGGCCATCATCAGTAATTGTAATGCCTCCATCCTCTAAGATAGTGACATCAACACGAGTTGCATAACCAGCAATCGCTTCGTCAATAGAGTTATCGGCGATCTCCTTAATTAAGTGGTGGACACCGTCATACCCGGTGCTACCAATATACATACCCGGACGCTTACGAACTGGCTCGAGACCCTCCAGAACTTGGATTTGCGACCCCGTGTATGAGCCATCGTCTTGTTTATGGTTAACCATTTTCCCTCACTATTCAGACATTCAGCGGTTTACGTTTCCTACATTATACAAAAAAAATTGTGTTCACTCAAGCTATTGCGCTGAACATATTTCTTATGCTAATCTTATTTACAAGAGGTGTACTAAACAAAAAAATAAAGGTAACCAAAATAAAATGTTTCGAAAGTTAGTCTCGAATTTGGCATTTAGCCCAGCATTAGTCGGTCAGCTAGGCTTCTATGCTAAGCGGCTTCGCAAAGAAGAGACAACGAGGCGTATTGGACTTATTTTTACCGCTCTTGCACTAGTCGTACAGTCATTCGCAGTGCTCACCCCACCCGAATCAGCAAATGCAGCTAACGGTGACAACATTATTTACGGTGGTGTTAAGAGTAAAAGTGATCTACTAGGTGTTTACGATCGTAATGCGGATAGCGCTGGCCATAAAGATCTGCAGCAAATATATAGTACTTTTGGTATTACTCGCCAAGATATTGTTAACGGTTCATGGACAACTTTTAACTCACGAGACTTTAATTCAACGATTCAGAGCGTAGGACGCTCAACATACTCTTGGCAGCGCGCCCCATATGCGATAGGGGGCACCTCCACTACTGTTTATGGTAGTCTTCTCTATAAGTTTGATTCATCTTCATGGACACTTAAGCACGGTTCAATGTATTACGGGGTTGTTGGTAAGCGCGCAGTCGATGGCCAGTGGTTCGCTATTATGAGCGCATGTGGAAACCCAGCATTCATTAAATTGCCCCCACCTCCCCCACAACCCGCCGCTATTTGCTCAGCATTAACGATCACTCCTGTTACGCGTACTAAATTCAGTTTTACTGCTAAGTCAGCCGTTCAAAACAATGCAAAAATTTCTGGCTACAAGTACACAATAAAAGATGCCCAAGGCGCCACTGTCATGACAAAAAACGTCACCAGCAATGCCACATCAGATACGCTAAGCTATGATTTCCAGAAAGATGGGAGCTACACTACAAGTGTTATTGTCTCTACAAGCGTGGGAGACAGAACTTCATCGAATTGCCAAAAAGCGCTTACCGTAAGCCCTCAGCCACGCTGTACGCTCAACCCAGACCTTACAGCAGATAGCCCTGACTGTAAATCATGCCAAACAGACTCGTCGTTATGGTATAAAGATGCTTCGTGTAAATCCGACTTTACCTTCACAAAAACCGTTAAAAACGTATCGCAACTTGTTGCCAATGCCAATAATACAACTGCCCTACCCGGTGATAGACTAGAATATCACCTAACAGTTAAAAACGTCGGCAAGACAACAGGCACTTACACTATGCAAGATAATCTTGGCGACGTCCTTGAATACGCAGACCTCATTGATAGCGGTGGTGGCACAGTCGCAACAGCAAGCAACGGCGCACCTGTTGAGCAAGTTGGCATCATCACCTGGCCATCAATACAAATCCAGCCCGATCAATCATTTGAAAAGATCGTTAACGTTCAAGTTAAGGCTGTTATTCCCGCTACCGCACAAAGCCCGGGCAACATTGCATCATACGACTGTCGTATGAATAACGAATTCGGTAACGATAATACAACCGTACTTGTAAACTGCCCGGCACCTAAGGTCGTAGAAGCGGTCGTAACCGAGCTACCGCACACAGGCGCAAGCGAAAATATGCTCTTTGCCGGTATCGTACTTTCAATCGTTGTCTACTTCTACGCTCGCTCACGCCAAATGAAGAAAGAGGTTAGACTCATTCGCCGCGATCTTAATGCAGGAACTATTTAAAGGATAAGGGAATAAATATTAATGAGTTCAGAAAAACTTAATTCAAGCCCTGAGCGTGAGCTCAATCCTGCCGAACTAGAAAAGATTCGCCATGAACGTCAGGAGCAGCTAAAAGAACAGCATGAACGCGTAGGCGAACAGCCACACGAGAATCTCGAGGAAGCCCGTCGTGAAGCATTAGAAAAGGCACAAAGCCTAGAAAAGCTTGAACGTCGCTCGCACGAGCATCAACCATCCCCCGCCGAGAGACGTGCCGACCGGCCCATTGGTAAACGTGAGCGTGAAGCTAGCTTTAATAGCACAATGGAAGAAGTTCGCACACACATGTCCAGCCCAAGTCGCACATTTAGCAAGGTTATCCATAATAAGACTGTTGAAAAGATTAGCGACGTGACCGGGAACACTATCGCACGCCCCAATGCCGTTCTTTCCGGTGCTATTGCAGCATTTGCACTAACTTTAGGTGTATACCTACTTGCGCGAAACATGGGGTATACCCTCTCCGGCTTTGAGACCATCGGTGCATTCGTATTAGGGTGGGCCCTCGGCCTTGTTTACGATTTTCTAAAAGTCATGATAACTGGCCGCAAATAAGCCAGTACTCCTGTTCGAAAATTTTATGCTTTATCGCAACTTAATGGAGACTTCACTGTCTCCATTTTGTTTGTCACCGCGAAGGTGGAGACTGTCGATGTTTCGAGGTTTTGCTTCAGGGGTCTGAAGCGCCGCAGGAGGCTGCTGTGAAGGCAAGAATGGATTAGGGTCCTGCACTGGCGCTGGAGATGCTATAGGAGCGGCAATGGGAGCTACAGGAGTCGCAAGGGGCGTTGCCTGGCGAGTAACCGGCTGCATCGTTGGCGTACCCGACGAAGCTGCAGGTTCCTGCGTGCCGCCAATTTGTTTACGTTTTGCGAGCCATTCGTCCAAGAATGAAGATCCCGACGCTTTCTCGTTACCCATGCCCGTCATACGCTGTTCCTGCGTTTTCTTAGCCGCATCAGCTTTAGCCTTCTTTTCCGCCTCTGCACTTCCGAGACGTTCAAATATGCCCTTTTCCACGATTGATCGTGGCTTACCGTATTTAGCTGCAGATAGCCGTTTTAATGCATCACGCAGTTGATCATTTGATTGCCCCATCGGTGGCAAAAATGACATACTAAACGGTGCCGACGGCACATTGTTAATCATAACACTCGTTACAGACTGATAGTTCGGCATCTTTGTCAGATCTTCAGCATCAAAAGTTGGCGCAAACTTTTTGACTAAGATCTCAGCGTCGGTAATACCAATACGGCCACTGACGACTGTACCAACGTTACCGATAATTGCTTCACGAATTTTGTCGGTAAGTTGGGTCATGAATTGGTTGCCAAGTATCAGATTGAGGCGATATTTACGAGCCTCAGAAAGAATCGTCTCAAAACTCTCGGTTGCAAAGTTCTGGAACTCATCTACGTACAAGGAGAAGTCTACACGTTGATCCTCCTGCATGTCGGCACGACCCATTGCTGCTGCCTGGAACTTCATGACAAAGATAATACCCAAAAGTTTAGAGTTGAGCTCGCCCATGCGCCCCTTACTAAGGTTTACAAGGAGAATTTTCTTATTATCCATAATGTCACGCAGATTGAAGCCACTATGTGTTTGACCAATAACATTACGCATAGCTGCATTTGAAATAAATGGTCCAAATTTGCTAATCACCCAACTAATCACCTCACCTGCCTCGTTTGAACGCTGCGACTCTGGAAACTCCTTTGTCCAAAAATCAAGAACTGTCTGATCGGTGACGTACTTGAGTTTACTTTTCATAAAGTCCTGGTCAATTAATAGCTTTGGGATATCGATAAAGGTACCACCGTTGGGGTCGGACATTAATAATAGCGCGCAGTTACGGAAGATATGTTCAAGACGAGGACCAACAATACCAGTGTGACCTGGATCGTATAGACCGTAGAGCATATTAATAGCTTCCTGCACCAAGAAGTCCTTTTGATCTGGATTATCGAACTCAAACATATTAAGACCAATTGGATTTGCCATATCGCCAGGGTTAAAGTAAATAATATCTTCGACCCGTTCTTTTGGAACTTTACCAAGAAGCGCCTCTACTGAATCACCGTGAGGATCTACAAATGCGAACCCTCGACCGTCCATCATATCCTGAAACGCGAGATTCTCAAGAAGTACGGACTTACCCGTACCGGTCTGACCAATAATATAAGTGTGGCGTCGACGATCATTCGTACTAAGACGTATCGGTTTTTTTACACCACGAAACTCGTTGTAACCAAGCAAGAAACCTTCGTCCATAACCTGAGTTGGCCCATCAACCTGCTTAGACATCTGACGCTCAACCTGCGAGGTTGGGATAGCCCCCTGCCCTGGTAAATGGAACAGTGTTGCAAGCTCGACGCTGTTAAGAATATTTTGCGTAATCGTTTGTGGAAAGAATCTAAATATATAAGCAGTCACAAGTTCTTCGATATTTTTAGTGACGGCAAATTTAAAACCGTTATAACTTGGTGAATCAAACAACGCAAACGCTGCCACAACGTTCTTGAGTAGTGCCTGCGAGTGAGCGGCTGTATTTGACGACACGACGACACGAATCAGGACCTCATAGCCTGGATAACGAGTTTTCTCCTGAATCGCCTCTACCGTCGCCTGTTCGAGTGATGTCAGTTGTTTATCTTCGGGTTTAATATCTTGCTTCTCTGGTGGGCGCCAAAGAGCTTCCATTAGTTCCTTAGGCGCAATCATGCCGCCAAATCCCGCTTTTTTCGTTCCCTTATCTTTTGTAATTCGTTCTGCAGACGTTACTGAGTTCTTGACCCAACCTTCACGTGCTGGACGAAGCATTAACTGGACCGCGATACCATCTTCACGGGTCGCCGAAGAAAGTGCGTTCAAAAGCGCACGCGAAGCATCGCGCTTTGACTCTTGAAATGTTGCGATCGGGTAAACGTAGTCTTTTTTAAGCGTAAATTCACCGCCAATCGTACCGCTCATCTTGCCAACTTGACTGAATACATTATGTTCAGAGACTTCCTCAAGTCGAGCTGATGGATATGCCGCTGCGACAGCTTGACGCACGACATCGACAAGAACAGAAGGTACCACCGCGTAGTAGTGCACAAGACCTTCACTTGCGACGATCTCTAATGAGATGTGACGCTGACCATAAATTTTGCTCTTAAAGCCTTTCGTGGCCGTACTTGCGATAATGTTATACATCACCTGCGCCTGCGATAGAAGCTCCTCAGTCAAATCACGTTCGTCTCGTCCCTTAGCTTCAATATCTTCACTAGAAGGTGGTAAATGAATAAGCATCGGCACCATTTTAAGGCCGCGCTCATAGTTTTTTGCTTCTCTTAGTGTGCGACGGTACTGCGTAAAAGCAAAGATACCTACCACTGAGCCTAAGAACACGAAGACGAATACGCTGATAAATATTCCTGCCATACCTAACCTATGTACCTATTGCGAAGCGCCAAGCTCCCTCCCATATCGTTTACGCAGGTAATCCGCCTGCAATCGCCCCACCTCTTGTTCACGGCGATACGGATCATCCTTTGTCTCTACTATAATCTTTTTTGCTTTAACCACCCACTCTTTTTCAATAAGATCGTCGTCATTTGCCGCTAGGGGTAGATCATCAGA
The DNA here is from genome assembly GCA_035478595.1 of Candidatus Chromulinivoraceae bacterium. Taxonomy (NCBI): domain Bacteria; class Candidatus Babeliae; order Candidatus Babeliales; family Candidatus Chromulinivoracaceae; species Candidatus Chromulinivoraceae bacterium. The sequence continues at coordinate 4,305 of DATIJL010000009.1, read as the reverse complement.
CACTACTACAGTTTGCTGCGTAGGTGTTGTTGGTTGCGGTGCGACAATTGGAGGAGGTAGGATAGGTATCGCGTTTATGGCTGCGGCGGCCGCTTCACCTCTCTGTTCAAACTGTTCATGCCCTCTCTCTACGGTTTCCGGCGTAGGCGGCTGTGGTGCACGCTCAATGCTCGGACCATATCCCGTCGGCATTTGCTCTCGGCCAAAGTTTGGTGAAGGGAGTTTGGGTTCCATATCTGTAATTATAGCATAATCATTACAGCGAAAATACGCCAGTTAGCGCGTTCTTTTCGCAATATAAATACAGGCTATAGTTACGAATAGTAGAACAAGGAATACGTCGTAGATACTTACTTCGCCTACAGACTGCATTCCGACAAATAATATTGGCGCCAGCGAAAGTACCGACGCATAATAATAGGAGCGACCCAGTGTTAGTGGCTCTATTGGGCGACGAACAATCATAGTAGAAGTGGCTCTAGCCACCACCCTACTGCAACCGTATAACAAAAAAGTCAGCACACCAAGCACTGACACGTACATCAAAATAAATACAAGCAAAATACCTAACGGCCCAATTGTCGCAGGCTTTGTCGTTTCCAGAAGTACCGCAAGCAATACTATCGCTCCGGTCATACTAATAGCAACGATTTTTCCCAACATACTCTCACTATATCACTTATTTAAAACAAGGAAGCTCGAGTAGTAGACGTTTATATCTGGACAGCTACATCCGCCGCTAAATAAAAATATTGGGCGCGTGTGTCCGGATGTCTACTACTACGAGCGACTGACCGCTCCGGGAAAACCCGGGGCACTTTTTGTTCATGCGTTCATATGTTCCGCAATGTACCTAGTAGTTTCGCTGCTAAAGATTAACAGGGATTAACTAGGTACATCGGTACTTATATTTCCCGCGCGCTCTATACGCCTATTTTAATTTGGCGGAGCATCGGCAACGTCACTGTAACTGCTAAAATAAGGTGCGTGGCTTGTATGTGTGAGCCAATATTTTTTGTGTTTGCAGGGCGTGTCGTTACCGACTTTCCGTCAAATTTGACGGTCAGTTTTTGAATTGTCAATGTGTTCTTTTTTGCTTTTTGTTTTTGTAAAAGCTTATCTTTATACTAGCATGTGATTGCTCTTTGGTCAATACGTTTATGCTTCTATTTCATTGTTTTTAATACACCTAAACGCCCTTTGCAACTATTCATAGGTGTTAAATACAAATGATGATTTTTAATCAACGTTGTTTTTATTGCTTTCTATTTGTTAAGTAAGGCCTGAAAAAGCAGGGCGTGCCCAAAATCAATCGCAATAGTCCCGTCAGAGATCTTTCCGAACAGCCACAGAATGAACTATAGGTCTTAGGTTCTTTTTTATTTCATCATCATATGCCGTAGCAACATCAGGACCATCGAACCAATAATCTAAGTAGTCAATGGAGTCTACTAGACGGAGAAACGTTTCACAGCGGTATACGCACAGGCGCGTCACATTTCAGAAATCTACATATGAAGCGAACCACGTAAAGATCCAATGCGCACTCAAATAATATCTATCGAACTTTTCAAATGCGCTTAGACCCCAGCATGCACCCGGGCTATACGTAAGGTCGTCTTAATTAAATTCGAATTCATAACAAGCTCGAACTTACAGGATTACTTTGGCAACTTAATTCAAGCCTTTTCCCCTAACCTGCCCTATGTAGTCAGCACAAAAACACGACCGTAGCATTTTTTACTAACTTTCAAAATATAAATTAATTATACATCGTATATGTGTAAGAATAAGCACTGTCCCTGGTGACCAGACCCCTCGTTTTCAGTTATCCACACAGCTTAATAGAATGTAGAAGTTTTTTCTAGAAAGTTGTTGACACAAGCGGTATCGCATCATATTATAGGGGTAGCTCTTGAATAAATAAATTATACAGGAGCCAAAAATAAACAACACGCAAAAAACTCCACATTAAACAACCACTACTCGCAGGTGGTTGTTTTTATTTGGCTCCAGACCACTAAAATAAATCAAAAACCGCCCTATTCGGACGGCCATGAATTCAAATTGGTGGAGCTGCGGGGTACTGCCCCCCGGTCCAAAGAGTAATAAATTATTCGTCTACAAGCATAGTCTGTCTTATGTATTTATGACGATTTGCACTAAAAAACAAACACAAACATTCAAATCGTCACGTGGTAAAATTTCCTTCGAGTAGGCCACTGCGCCTAAAGAAAGTAAGTGACATGGTATATAACACTCCGCATAGCTATGTCACCTGCGCTACGGAATGCTCACCTAATATGGACTAGGCGAGGTTAACAGCAAGAGGAGCTGGCATAAATGCTTGCGCAAATACAGCAGGAACACTCTTAACTGCTTTAGCAATAGTGTTTGCAATTAAAAATATACATTACGTGTATAGTCGGCTTGCAAAATAACTTATTAAATTCCCTCTGTCGAAAGCTAAATTCAGCCCCAACATGAATACTCTCATTATACCATATTTACCTATACTCCGTATATAGCCAATAACTAGCAACATTACAGTGATATCTATTGGATTTGATGAGCATACTATAGAGGTCGAGAGCGACCACTGACAAGGCTGCCTCTACTCTCCAAGTCGTCGACCTATCTTGCTATGCCGACAGGGCATTAAAAGACAGGCAATTGTAGTCTCTACCGCTCTCGAATTCTAGCTATTAACAAACCGTTTACAATAGAGGAGGTATATAGATTGTCGACTATGGTAGCGAACGCCCTAGACGACAGCTACGGCTCATAAAAGACACCATTCTCATAGCTAAAGCTATTCGAAACGGCATTGTATTCACCCACTAATGGCGAATTCCCATTAAGTTGGCATAGTAGGTGGCCTTACTGTAATTGGCATTTCTAGTCTGAAAGAGCTCTCTCCACCCCGGACAGGAGTCGAACTTCATTCACCCAAGTACATCTAGCTCTTGGTGACGGTGGCCAGAAGATCAGCCTGACCGTCACCCCTTTCTATCTCTGAGTAACAGACGGCTTCATTCAAATGCATGATCTTAGTAGATACGATGAATAAAAAACAACAGTAAAATGCTCTAAGCATGATCAATTTAAACACTGGTGCGCAGCTTATAAGATACAAAAACAGTAACAAATACAACATTTCGTAAGCCACGGCTAACAACGATAGCACTCTCACCTATCGTCTGCCAGTTTCTACGACTGTTTTCGAGCAGCTAAATGTGAGGCCATAGGGCTATTTTAAAATCTCCAAAGTCGCTCGAACAATAGTCGCTTTAGACAACAAAAAAGGACATCGCGATCAAGCATACTAACGAGGCGTTGCAATATAGATTGGAAAACCCTTGAAACTCACGCTCACATCTGATAAAATAGCCAACGAGTAACGCTTAAAAATTGCAGACTCGAGAGGAGATCGATAATCAATAAATCAATTCGCATCAACGAGGACATTCGAGCAAGCGAACTACGAGTCGTAAGCGCGGATGGCACGCAGCTAGGCATCATGAGCCGAGCTGAGGCGCTTAAAGCCGCCGAAGAAGCAGGAGTTGATCTGGTTGAGATCTCACCGGAGGCCGCGCCTCCTGTTGCAAAGATCGTGGACTGGGGTAAATACCAGTACCAAAAGATGAAAGAGCAGCAGAAAAATCGCAAGAGCAGCAAAGCGAGCGAACTAAAGCAAATGCGTTTTGGTTTGAAGATTGGCTCTGGCGATTTAGACATTAAACTTCGTAAGATTAGAGGTTTTTTGACAGCCGGTCATAAGGTACGAATTCAAATCTTTTATCGCGGCCGCGAGATGGCTCACAAAGAGCTTGGCTACGAGTTGATTGATAGAATTACCGGCCTTCTCGAAGATGATGCAGTCTTAGAGCAGAAGCCTCAGATGGCTGGTCGCAATCTGAGCATAATAGTAAGGAGTAAATAATGCCAAAGTTAAAGACCCACAAGGGTACTGCCAAGCGTATAAAGCTGACAAGTACCGGCAAGCTGACACGTCGTCGCGCATTCGGCGGCCACATGCTTGCAAAAAAGAGTAAAAGCCGCAAGCGCGCCATCAACACCACTGCAATCGTCACTGGAAGCATGGCTAAAAATGTTAAACGAGCCCTAGGAGTATAGTCTATGCGAGTCAAACGAGGCGTCACCGCACGCGCAAAGCACAAAAAGATACTTAAATTAGCTAAAGGCATGCAGCACAACCGCACGCGTAGCTACCGTCTTGCAAAGCAAGCCGTTATTCGTGCGCTACAGTACGCATACCGCGATCGCCGTAACAAAAAGCGTGAT
>DATIJL010000008.1 GCA_035478595.1 Candidatus Chromulinivoraceae bacterium | reverse complement strand
TGAAGATTGTCTGGATTACAATTTCTACCGGCCGCACAGCATGCTCCGCATGCTGACGCCCGTGGAATACCTCCAAGGCATTCCAGGCTACGAGAATGCTACACTGGATATTAGTGTCCTATATGTTTAGGAGCCCGACCTGCTAGATATGACAAAGATATAGCGGAGTACAAAATAGTCAAAAAATCACCCTGCTTGGATTTGCAGGGTGATTGATTTTTGCTTAAGCGGCTGCAGGAACGGGAGTAATTCCCTTTTCTTTAATGAGTGTATCGATTTTACGACGATCGAAGCCAAGCACTAAGGTACCGGCGATGTCTGTTACAGGAACACCTTGGTACCCGCCCTCGCCACTTTTGGCCATGAGCTCCTCATATGCTTCTTTATCCTCTTCGATATCTTTTTCAACAAAAGGAATACCAAGTTTGTCTAGGTATTGTTTTTCTGTCTTGCAGAACGCACACCATGTTGTGGAGTAAATGGTTATTTTTGCGTCGTCTGTTTGTGATGCATCACTCATTTTTGATACTTCCCTCAATTACTATACTGCATATAGTGTACCACGAAATGATTGCTAATGTCACGCTTATGCTCTATAAATATAGTAAATGATATGGACTAGGCGCAAAACTGAAGGGTTCGCGTTGCCGACGATTTTGATCGCTTCGGTTGTTATGCTGATTGTTCTCGTATCGGCCATCACGGCGACTGAGAGTATCCGCTCGGCGCTAGATCGCCAGTACTATAATGAGCTTGCCCGCGAGGCAGCAGAGTCCGGCCTAGCGTATGCGTCATACTGCTTGCAGCAGAATAGTTATACGCCCTCATGGAGCAGTAGCTACCCTCTAAGGGCCGATCGCGACTGTACGGGTGTAAATTCAAATGGCGTAAGTCAATATATTATCAATCAAAACAATGTCCGCATGTCATTTTCGGTCGGTTATCCGACTAATATGAGCGTCTCGCAGTTGGTCAGTTCTACAGGTACCGTGGAACTACTTCGACCTTCCAGCGGACAGCCATGGCGAAGTTATACCTATTCAGCATCCGCTAGGATCGGCGTGACTCTTAGTCTTAACACTGTTGCTTTTGGGTATGCTTATGGAAGTGGTGCTTACTTTGGAACGCTTCTAGCAGATGGAACACTTCGCATGGCGGGCTTTAATGGGTGGGGCCAGTTGGGCAATGGGACATATAATGATGCATTGCTACCGACTAAATTTCAAATGAATGGTACTGATAAGCCAGTTAATGTTTTTACTAACTTTGTCTCTGGTGGTCACAGTGTATATGTCCTGGCAAATTCAGGGCAGATATGGGGTGCAGGCTATAACGGCAACGGTGAGCTTGGTAATGGAACAACAACAACTTCGGCGAATGCTGTGCAGTTTGGACTCCCCTCCGGTAAGACGGGGCAATACGTTGCTATCAACGGATTTGATACGTATGCCCTGACCACTGACGGTAATATATATGCTGCTGGAGCGTGTGCAAATGGACAGTTAGGCTATAACTACACTATTAGCGGTTGTACTGATCAGTCAGTACCAAAGCGTGTTAACCTACCGGCAGTAACAAGTGACCCAAATACAATTCCGACAACCAATATTACCACTGACTACCTTGAAGCGTTCGTACGTATGCAAGGAGGCAAGGTATATGGATGGGGGGCTGACGCGAACTCTATCTTTGGATCGTCTAGTGCGGGCGACACGTCGAATCCGGTACAGATCGGTACGTTTGGAAACACTGGTCAGCCAACGGCGAGGCAGATTTTTACTGATGGAATTTCGCTTTGGATTGTCGATAGTAACGGGACTCTATGGGGCCAGGGTGCGAATATGTACGGGCAGTTGGGCGGACAAAATATCTCTATCTTTTATAATCAGGCTAGTCACTGTCTCGATAATAAAACTGGGGATGGTGTAACTATATGGCTCTATCCATGTAACGGTACTGGCCCGCAACAGTTTACCTTTCAGACCGATGGAACGATTTATAATGCATACAAGAATGTCTGTCTTAATAACGCAAACCATTCAAGCGCGAACGGAGCGTTAGTAAACCTTGCTATTTGCGATGGCACAAGCGCCCAGAGATGGCAGATGCGTGCCGACGGAACCCTAGTAAATACAGGGTACAATGTTTGTTTAGACAATTTGAATGGAGATGGAACAAACCTACAGCTTTACGCATGTCTTAGTAATGCAAACCAGATATTCTCCCTTCCCGACCAGGGAAAACTCGTTCAATTTAACTTACCTGCTCAGGCAGGATCTGTTACGAAGGTTTGGACTGACCAATGGTTTATTGAAGCATTGACGAGTAATGGTCAAGTATGGGGTGCTGGTTTGAATGATCATGGTTATCTTGGCGCAGGCTCAATCTGGACACACCAAAACTTCCCTGTTCAGTTTATCTTGCCAAGTGGTGTGACTGCGGTAGATTTGTACGTGACTTGCTCTAACCCATCTGATGATAAATACTGCAACACGTTCGTTATCGGTAGTGATGGAAAAGTCTACGGTGCTGGCTCTAACTATTTTGGTCAGCTTGGTGACGGTACGACGACAGATCGTTCTACGCCAGTAGCTATGCAAACTATCGATGGTGTAAATATTAAAGCCTTACAAGTCGAGTCAGGCTATGGCACGACTATTGTTATAGCTGATAATCACAAAGTGTATACAGTTGGTAATAATAGTAACGGTCAGCTTGGTGATGGCACAACTAATAATAGTTCGATACCAAAAGCGAACCAGTATACTAACGCGTTACCGATTACTGAGTTCTAGGTTGATTTCGCGTAAGATGCCACTTACCGCATTGGTCACATTTATAGACCGAAAGCTCTAACCGGGGCTGTATGAGCATTTGGTAGTCAGCTGCTTTTAGCGCCTCCTTTTCAGACCTAAATGGACGCTTGCTGTTGCAAGCGTTGATAAGGGTAAATGGCGAATGCGGCCTAGTGTTGTTTTTGCGTGGCATGACTCTATACAAATAAGGGCTCTACTGGTATAGTGTATACGTACATGAGCACATCACAAAATGATGGCGACAAAAAGCCTGTACCGCCGGACACATCGACGGTTGTTTTATTGCTTGGCACCATTGGTGACACGACGTGGCGGATGTTCGTTCCCACGATCGGTCTCACCATATTGGGCCTTCTTGCCGATAAATTCTTCCACACAACACCATGGATTATGGTTACCGGTATTGTCCTAGGGGCTTACCTTGCCTACGCACTTGTACGGCGTCAAATTAAAAAGGTAAAACAAGATGATCAATAATTTTGCTGCACTCGATATTCACATCAGCCTTGCGTCACAGGCGCTGTTTACAGTACTCGGCTTTCGTGTAACGAACTCTATGATGACTGGTGTGCTTAGCCTGGTTATTTTCCTTGCCGTATTTATCTACACGTCTCAAATGGTTAAACGAAATAAATACAATCGGTTTGTTGGCCTTATTCAGTGGGCGTTCGAAGGTATGTTGTCACAGGTAAATAGCATTATTCCTGATAAAAAACTGGCGCGTAAAATTACGCCTCTTGCCATGACGCTGTTCTTCTACGTACTTATCTCGTATTGGATGAGTATTCTGCCGGGACTCGATACGATCACCTACAATGGTGTGCCAGTTCTTCGGAGTGTAGCGGCTGACATGAACTTCACATTTGCGATTGCTATCTTAGCTCTTGTTATTACACAGATTTACGCCATTCGTGCACACGGCCCAGTTGGCAACATAAAGCGCTACATTCGCAACCCGCTCAAGGACCCTATTGGCGCATTCGAAGGCTTTCTTGACCTGATCGGTGAGGTCTCGCGCTATTCTGCCCTATCGTTGCGTCTTTTCGGTAACTGTTTCGCTGGTGAAATCTTACTGATTATCATCGGCGCCCTTACGAGCTACTTCTCGGTGGCTGCTCTACCTGTGTTTATGGGTTTTGAGTTGTTCATCGGCTTTATTCAGGCGTATGTGTTCTTTGTCCTAACAGTTATCTTTACGGCGTTGGCCATCGATAGCCATGGAGGCCAAAAAGCACATCCAGATCATACATCCCATTTTGAACATTCCCCTGCTGATACACGTCTCGAAAAACTGTCAGCGCGAGAATGATAAAATTAAGTAAATAACAAAAGGAGATATACGTAATGAATCAATTAGCATTCGGCCTTACCTACGCACTGCCAGCTCTTGGTGCTGCCCTTGGTGTTGGTTTTATTGGCGCAGGTGCCCTAAACGCACTTGGACGCAACCCAGAAAAGCTAAGTGATATTCGTACGCTCATGATTACCGCTATTGTGTTCTCAGACTCACTAGCAATTATCGGTATCGTTGTTGCGATTATCGCCAAGTTCCTCTAAGAAAAAGGTGGCAAGTCAATGAATATATTAGGACAATTTGCAGAAGCTGCTCCATCTGGAGATCTGTTCACTGCGCTTGGCATCGACTGGAAGATGCTTGTCTTTCAGCTTGTCGCGTTTGTAATACTCGTTTTTTTGCTTGGCAAATTCGTTTATCCAAGCCTTATGAAGGCTGTCGATAAACGCCAGGCAAACATCGAAGAAGCTGCCCGCGCAAGCGAGTCGGCGCAAAAGCAAGCCGATAAGACAAAGACCGAGGTTGAAGAACTTCTTAAGCAAGCACGCCAAGATGCAAGTAGTATTTTGACGACAGCTAAAGAAGAAGCTAATGCTGCAGCTGAACGTGCGGACGCGAAGGCGAAAGCCCGTGCCGAGCGTATCGTTGCTGATGCTCACGAGCAAGTCGAAAAAGACATCGTTGCTGCACGCAAGGCGCTTCATAATGAGACGCTCACGCTCGTGGCACTTGCAACCGAAAAAGTTGTTGGTAAAGCGATGACAGATAAGATCGATGAAAAAGTAATCGCTACCTCGCTCGAGGAGGCGAAGTAATTATGGCGGGCCGTTTGTCGCGCCGTAAGATCGCTCTCTATGCCGCTGATAAGCTGCATGCGGGTGCTAAATCATCCGATGTCATAAAAGAGGTTGCAGCGTACTTGGTAGATACTCGCCGAACACGCGAACTCGATCTCCTCGTTCGGGATATCGAAGGAGAGTTAGCTGCTCGCGGGACGGTTATAGCTGATGTTACGACCGCCCGACCTCTGACCGAGGCGCTTAAGAAGCAGATTGGTACGCTCGTTCAGGCAAAAAGCCTGCATGTGCGTGAGACAATCGATTCAAGCATACTTGGTGGCATGCGAGTTGATATTCCGGGTAAACGGTTTGATGGAACGCTCCGCCGTAAATTGGTAGCACTTAAAGAAAAGCAATTATAAGGAAGAGGAATATGGCTGATATAGCAGTAACAGAACTAGCTGCCGAGCTACGCGATGCGATAGCCGGGCTAGAGACCTCTGGAAACCTCGAGAACGTTGGAATCGTCACCCGAGTCGGCGATGGTGTCGCCTGGGTTCACGGCCTACGAAGTGCTGGGTTTTCCGAGATGCTCGAAATTGAAACCAACGAAGGCATTGTAGAAGCCTTCGCGCTTAACTTGATGGAAGACGAAATTGGCGCAGTGCTCTTAGGCAGTGACGAGCACGTCTCTGCGGGAAACACAGTACGCCTTAGGGGTACAGTCCTTGAGGTTCCTGTTGGCCCAGAGCTCCTCGGTCGTGTCGTTGACCCACTTGGTCGTCCACTTGATGGCGGCCCTGCCATCAAGACTAAACAAATGGGGCTTGTGGAGCGTGAAGCAATCGGCGTTCTTGGCCGTAAGCACGTTCACGAACCACTTATGACGGGTATTATGGCGATTGATGCTATGTTCCCTATCGGCCGTGGTCAGCGTGAGTTGATCATCGGTGACCGCCAAACCGGTAAAACGGCTATTGCTATTGATACGATGATCAACCAAGGTCGTCAAAAGACCGGCGTAGTGAACGTATATGTGGCAATTGGTCAGAAGCTTTCAAAGATTGCTCGTTTGATCGATCGACTCAAGCAAGAAGGCGTCATGGAGCAGACAATTATTGTGGCGACTGGTCCTAGCGATCCAGCTTCAATGCTATATCTTGCACCGTACGCTGCAACAGCTATGGGAGAATACTTCCGTGACAACAAACAGCACGCGCTGATGATTTACGATGACCTAACAAAGCACGCTGTTGCCTACCGTCAGATGTCACTACTTCTTCGTCGTCCACCAGGACGCGAGGCGTACCCAGGTGATGTGTTCTATCTTCACTCTCGTCTGCTCGAGCGTTCTGCTAAACTTTCTGACGATCTTGGCGGTGGTAGTCTTACTGCCCTTCCTATCATTGAAACGCAGGCTGGTGATATTTCTGCCTACATTCCAACCAACGTCATCTCCATTACAGACGGACAGATCTTTATGGAAACGGATCTCTTTTACCAGGGTATTCGTCCAGCTATCTCGGCCGGTCTCTCAGTGAGTCGTGTCGGTGGTGATGCGCAGACGAAGGCAGTTAAGAGTGTGAGCGGTCACCTCAAGCTTGGCTTGAGTCAGTTCCGTGAACTTGCAAGCTTTGCTCAGTTTGGTAGTGATCTTGATGCTGAAACAAAGGCTCAGATTGAGCGTGGCCAACGTCTTACAGAGCTTCTTAAGCAAATCCAGTACCAACCAATGGGTGTTTGGGAACTCGTTGCAAGCATCTACGCAGTAAACGAAGGTGCGCTTGATAATGTTACTGTTGCTAAGATTAAAGATGCACAGGCATCTCTTCTAACAAAGCTTTGGACCGAGCACAAAGAGGATATGCGCGCACTTAACAAGGGTGATAAACCTGATGAAAAGATGCTAAGCCTCATTAAAAAAGTTGCCGTATCGGTTGCTAAGGGATTTGAGGGCTAGACATGGCTTCTTTGCGGCAATTGAAACAACGTATTCGCTCGGTAAAAAATACCAAGCAGATTACGAAAGCCATGCAGCTCGTTGCCGCGAGCAAAATGCGCCGTGCCCAAGATGCTGATAAAGCATCGGCATCATACGCACTAGCAGCTAACGAGCTTTTGACATACCTGGCGAGTCAGGGTGCGACGAAAGATCATCCGTTGTTTAAGACGCGGCCTGTTAAGACCCGGCTTATTATTGCGGTAACTGGTGATAAGACACTGGTGGGAGCCTACAACGCGAATGTGATGAAAGCCTACCTCAAAGAGATGCTTGCGGATAAAGCAGCTAGTGTAGAAAACCGCACGCTAACCATCGGTCGCCAATCGTCACGATTCGTTGCTCGCCTTAAGGACGTAGAGGTTATCGGTGCCTACAATCACCTGCCTGATCGTCCTGATGGCGCTGAGCTTCGTTCTATTTTGACGACTGTCTGTGATCAGTTCGTAAGTGGCGCGGTGGACGCTGTCGATATCGTCTTCACTGAATTTAAAAGCAGTATCACGCAGCGAGTCGTAACTAAACGGTTACTCCCAGCTGGGTTTACAGCAGAACCTGTTTCGGATGTCATTCGCGAAGCGCTTTACGAACCAACGGTTGAGACGGTGCTCGATGGTGTCGCCTACCGATTGGTGGAATCACAGATTTTCCAGGCGCTCCTCGATGCAAAAGCCAGCGAATACAGTATGCAGATGATTGCTATGAAGAACGCGACTGACAACGCAACTGAGTTAAGCGGTGATTTGACGATGGAGATGAACAGGGTTCGCCAGGGTGCGATCACCCAAGAATTAGCAGAAATATCAGGCGGCGTAGAGGCCCTCAATGAATAAAGGAGATATGATGAGTAAAGAAAATACGACTGGCCATATTACCCAGATTGTGGGTGTGGTGGTCGACGTAGAATTTAAAGATAAGAAGCTGCCGCAAATGTATGAGGCACTTCATGTAGAACACGATGGTCGTACGATTACACTCGAGGTTGCACAGCACCTTGATGAACGTACGGTGCGTTCTATTGCACTTTCAAGTACTGACGGTTTAAAGCGTGGTGGCGAAGTTATTGCTACAGGTGCACCTATTAGTGTACCTGTTGGTGAATCAACTCAAGGTCGTATGTTTAACGTGACCGGTGATCCAATTGATGGCAAGCCTGCGCCAAAGGGCAAAACAGCCCCAATTCACCGCCAACCGCCAGCACTTGTTGATCAGTCAAACAAGGCCGAGATCCTTGAAACAGGTATTAAGGTTATTGACCTTATTGCGCCACTTTCTAAAGGTGGCAAGGCTGGTCTGTTCGCTGGTGCCGGTGTTGGTAAAACGGTGCTTATTCAGGAGCTGATTAACAATATCGCTAAATTCCACAGTGGCAACTCGGTGTTTGCCGGTGTTGGTGAGCGTACACGTGAAGGTAATGACCTCTACTACGAAATGGAAGAAGCTGGTGTGCTTGGAAAGACGAGCCTCGTCTTCGGTCAGATGAATGAACCACCAGGAGCTCGTCTACGTGTTGCGCTTTCTGGACTTGCTATGGCTGAGGCATTTCGTGATGATGGCAAGGACGTGTTGTTGTTTATCGATAACATTTTCCGTTTCACTCAGGCTGGTGCTGAAGTCTCAGCTCTACTCGGTCGTCTTCCTTCTGCAGTAGGTTATCAGCCTAACCTTCAGCAAGAGATGGGTGCTCTTCAGGAGCGTATTACAAGTACTAAGAAGGGTTCGATTACCTCTGTCCAGGCCGTATATGTGCCTGCCGACGACCTTACCGACCCTGCGCCTGCGACAACCTTCGCACACCTCGATGCAACGATCGTGATGAACCGCTCGCTGACTGAGATTGGTATCTACCCTGCTGTCGACGTACTCGATAGTAACTCAAACAGTCTTGACCCGGAAGTAGTCGGTCAAGAGCACTATGATGTTGCTCGTGAGGTTCAACGCGTGCTGCAACAATATAAAGAACTGCAGGATATCATTGCCATCTTAGGCATGGAAGAGCTTTCGGATGATCAGAAACAGATCGTTAACCGTGCTCGTCGCTTGCAGCGCTTCTTTGCGCAGCCGTTCCATGTTGCTGAGCAATTTACCGGTAGCCCAGGTGTCTACATTAAGCTAGAGGATACAATCCGCGATGCGAAAGATATCTTAGCTGGTAAGTATGACCACAAACCAGAGAGCTGGTTCTACATGGCTCCTGGCAGTCTTGCGGATAAAAAAGACTAGTCAGTAGGTTGACTGTTTATGTAAAATAACCCTCTATGCTATGGAGGGTTATTTTATGTTATGCTAAAAAAGATGCTATACAAAGTAAAACGCCTACTCTCCGGTAAAAATCAAAACCAGATCGCTCTTATCGCTGTCGTCATAGGCAGCGCTGTCGCAATTTTAGACGGCACGATTGTTAACTTAGCGCTCCCTAGAATAGAGGTAGAGTGGCATTCTGGATACGCCAGCCTGCAGTGGATTACCGATGCATATCTACTGTCACTTTCAGCTCTTATTCTCATTGGTGGCTCCCTCGGTGATATCTTTGGTCGTAAAAAAATGTACCTTATCGGTGTAGTTGGGTTTGGACTTAGTTCGTTACTGTGTGCTTTTTCAGTTAATGCTGAGATGCTTATTGGGGTGCGAATGCTCCAAGGGATTTTCGGTGCATTATTGGTGCCGGGAGCACTTTCTATTATCAATACAACGTTTCATTCTAGTGAACGCTCGCAGGCGATTGGCCGTTGGACGGCCTGGAGTAGTATCGCCGTGGTGATCGGACCGTTTCTAGGCGGCTGGATACTCGCTGTGGCGAGTTGGCGCTGGATATTTTTTATAAACGTGCCGCTTGCATTCGCCTGTTATGTACTTGCAAAGATTTCCGTACAGGAATCAAAGGATACGAGAGTGCGATCAGTTGATGTCATCGGTGCGGTACTTGCAACAATGAGTCTCGCAGGTATTACCTACGGTCTCATCGAAGGTCCGGCAAATCATTGGGGACTAATGTATCTCATGTCCATAACCCTGGGTGCGCTGTTCTTCATCTTGTTCTTGATATGTGAAAAGGTACGGCGTGACCCTATGGTTAAATTATCTCTCTTTGCATCTCGTAACTTTGTAGGCGCGAACCTTATGACATTTCTCATGTACGGAGCGCTTGGTGGTTTTACCTTCGCCCTCGTTATTTATTTGCAGACCACGCTACACTATTCGGCGTTTGCCGCGGGTGTCAGTCTGTTGCCTATTAGCATCTGTATGATGCTATTCTCGGGGAAAGTGGGCGGTCTATCTGCAAAGTATGGTCCACGTCTATTTATGACCGTTGGTCCCATTCTTGCGGGCATCGGTATGGCGCTTCTATTCTTTTTAAAGCCAGGAGACACGTATCTTATCAACATTCTTCCCGGTGTAGTGATCTTTAGTGTGGGCCTGACACTGCTTGTGTCGCCTCTTACGACGACGGTTATGGCGTCGGTAGACCACGCTGATTCTGGTATCGCATCAGGAGTCAATAATGCTGTTGCACGTTCTGCTGGGCTTATTGTAGTGGCAATGCTGGGATTTTTTGGAGCATCTCAGGCGTACTCCTTCGCTATGGAGCTATGCGCGGGCTTAGCAATTTTGGGCGGGCTTGTCTCCTTCGTTCTAATTGAAAAACCACGCAAGGTTACTCCCCCGGAGACGTTACCAGTTGCATAATTCTTATTTTTATGATATTATATATTCAATGCGCGCACTACGCCGCAGGATAGATAGCCTGGAGGCTCTCATGAGCAAGACTGCTCGCACTCTCAAGCCCCGAGTGTTCGGGGACCGGGACGCCATCGTCCCTCTGTCCATCGTCGGCCCGATCGTCATCATCTTCATCTTTCTGACGATGGTCACGAGTGACCGGCCGATGCACCTGTCGACCTGGGCGGCCTTCGCCGCCGTCTGCGTGTGGTTCCTGATGGGCCTGTGGATGATTCTCATCGGCCCCATCGTCACCTGGACGCTGGACGACATCAAGTACAAGGCTGCTCGCATGGTCATCTCGATCATCGTGGGCATCGGGTACTTCGCCGTCTCGGCCGTCCTGATGGCGAACTTCAGCCTTCCCATCTGATGGGCTCCCGCGCGGGGTTGGTGCCACTATGGCTCCATGTACTCCCCGCCGGGCTCTGCCCGCCTCTCAGGCTATCTATCGTCTACCCCTCGCATTTAGCGGGGTTTTTTGCTACTATAGGTGTGATATGAATTTAGAACTTATTACACTACTTGGCAAAAAAGTTGATCAAGAGGTATACGAAGTGATGATTCCAACTGGTGAAGGTGAAATTGCTGTCTTTCCTGGTCACGAACCACTTGTCTCAATTGCCGTTCCAGGTGCTATTGCAGTCCGTTATAAGAAGGATGATCCCGATAGTAAGTTGGATTTCTTTGCTATTAGTGGCGGTGTCGTTGAGGCTTCTCCTCAAAAAGTTCGCGTGCTTGTAGATGAAGCTGATAATGGCGAGGATATCATTGAAGCTGAGAGCAAAGCCGCACTTGATCGTGCTATTCAACTACGCGATTCCGCTAAGGACCAGGTTGAACTTGAGAAAGCTCACCAGTTGGTTGATCGTCACATGGTTCGTCTTAAGGTTGCAGACCTTCGCCGCCGACATTACCGCCAGTAGATTTCTGGAGGTCTTATTGACAAGATTGAAGGATATTACACTAGTGTGTATCACGATTGACTACACGCTACATATGTTGTGTGTTTACAAAATCGCTAACAGGAGTAAAATGAGTCAGTAACAAAGGCTCTCCGAACCTCTCTGATTATCAGGTAGTCCTGTGCTGGTTTTGTCGCGATTTAAATTTAAAGGATAATGCATTAACTGGGTGCAATTTTATTATGTCTGAGAAAAATAGCCAATATTTTGATGAGTCACGCCTTTTACACACACTAAAGCACTACTTACCTACGCAAGGTCCGCTCAAGGATTTTGTACACCACAATACATTACATGCGTTTCAGGATATGAAATTCTATGACGCACTCCACAAAGCGTCTACAATTTTTGGATATCAAACTACGTTTACTCTCACAGAGTATAGGGATCTTTATTCCATCCGACGAATAACTCCAAAAACACTAGCGAGAGTTATACGCCAAAGGAAGGGTAACGAAGACTTCGATACGTGGCATGAACGGTCACTCTATAAAGAGTACGACTGGACACGCGAACCACGTATCGGTAGGTTGAGAAATGAATGGAGGCAACGGTACTTCATTGATATGGATAATGCCGTACAGCCTCTTCTCTTTCGTATTGTTTGTAGCTATATTGACCAGGGTATTGCAATTTCTCCCTTTCCCTTTGAGGATAAGGGCCTCTTAAACGCACTACGTGATCTAGAAGACCATAGTTTGGTGAGTTTCTTCAAAACGAAAAAGGCGCGAGATCTTCTTTACGCCAAATCAAGTACTATAACAAACCTTCTTGAAGTATTGGTTGGTGACAAAGCGTACTTCGAGCAATATGTCTATGACCAGCAGTTTGCGCACAGAGGATGGTCGGGTATTGTATCGACACTTGAGGACAAGCCGGAGTCGCTTTTATATTCAAAGAACGTCTCTTTGGAAGACATGATCATTCTCGAGCTTTTGCTAGAGATTGATACACTTACGGAGCGTCTCGGGGAAAGCTGGAAGCCGCTCGGCGATGGCCTCGCACAGCCACCGATGGATATGTTCGCAGATGAGCCATCTACGGAATTAGAGGAAGTTATCAAGATATGGCAGGATGCCTTTGAATGGAGCTACTACGATACGGTACTTTCCGGAGTGCTGCTTACGTTGCCTCCTAAATCGACAAAGGAAGACACGGAACCAAAGAGTTTTCAGTCCATCTTTTGTATAGATGATCGTGAATATTCCCTCCGAACCTATGTAGAGAGTTTAGATAGTCACACTGAGACATTTGGCGCTCCTGGTTTTTTTGGTGTAGAATTTTATTTCCACCCAGCTAGTGCAAAATTTTACGACAAGCTTTGCCCTGCACCAGTTAATCCTAAATTCCTTATTAAAGAAGTATCAAAAAGTGACGAACACACACATGAAAAAGAAATCATGTACGCCAAGAATTCTCATAGATTAGTAAGAGGATTTCTCTTTTCCTATCTATTGGGAATCCCAGCAATGGGTAAGCTCATCGCCAACCTTGTCAATCCGACTATGAGTCCTGCGATTGCCGATGCGTCTGCTCATATGGATCCTGCCGCTGATTTAACCATTGTCTATACAGGAGAAAAAGATAAAGAAAAGGGCTTGCAGGTAGGTTTCACTGTAGAAGAGATGGCAAATCGTGTCGAAAAGCTTCTTCGATGTATCGGACTCGTTAAGAATTTCTCTCCGATCGTGTATGTTATAGGTCACGGTTCAAGCAGTGCCAATAACCCTCATCATGGAGCGCACGACTGCGGTGCATGTAGCGGAAGACCAGGTCTAGTCAACGCTCGTGTTTTTGCTTATATGGCAAACTATAGGCCAGTACGAGATTTACTTGAAACTCGCGGTCTATCAATTCCTGAGTCTACGCAGTTCGTGGGTAGCTTACACGATACGGCGTCAGATGAAATTAAATTCTACGACGAAAGCATACTCACGAATGAAAATATCGAGCTGCATAGTAAGAACAAATCTTTATTTGAAGAAGCACTCGATCTTGACGCTAAAGAACGTTCACGCCGTTTCAAGTCTATTAGTACCACGCAGGACATAAAGAAGATCAGGAAAGATATAAAGAAGCGTTCCGTTTCTTATTTCGAACCACGACCTGAACTTGGACACGGTACTAATGCGCTGTGTGTTGTGGGGCGGAGAAACCTCACGAAACACCTTTTCTTGGATCGAAGAGCCTTTCTTAACTCCTATGACTATACAACTGATCCAGATGGTGTATTGCTGCTCGACGTACTCTCACCTCTTGGGGTTGTTTGTGGCGGTATCAACCTAGAATATTTCTTCTCGCGGATGGACAACTACAAGCTCGGCGCAGGCACCAAGTTGCCTCACAATGTCATGGGGCTCGTAGGTGTTGCAAATAGTAGTGACGGAGATCTCCGTTCTGGACTTCCGCTACAAATGGTCGAGGTTCATGATCCTGTGCGACTCCTTATGGTTGTTGAACACTACCCTGAAGTAATCAAGAAGGTTATTGAGTCAAAACCTGATTTGTATGAGTGGTTCTCTAATGAGTGGATTCATCTAGTTGCACTTCACCCAGACAAGAAATCACTCTATGTCTTTGAAGACGGCAAGTTTGTACCGTACACGCCACACACGAAAACGATCCCTACCATGCACGACCTATCTCGTACATTTGAGACGACCGAGAAAATGAAAACTAATCACATTTTGGATGCCACGATGGAAAATTTACCCGTGCACATAATAAAGTAGGACACCATATATGTTAACGCAACTTCTCACCATGTTAGTACTCGTGCCAATTCTTGGCTTTGTCGGCTGTATGCTGACGCCTAGAAAGAAAGAGCGCGCAATTTTTTCAATTGCTATTGCGGCGATACTCTTAGAGTTTATCGTATTCCTTCTTTTGGGCTACCAATGGCTTCATGCAGGCGCTTTGCCTGTATTTACAAGTGTTGGATCTTTATACGCAAGTCATAGCTACACCTTTGATCTCAGCTTTTATTTCGATAAGATTGGGGCCGTATTCTTGGGTATGGCTATAATTATGACGACTCTTATTTTCGTCTTCAGTAAGTACTACTTGCACCGTGAACAGGGTTTTAAAAGATTCTACTGCACAGTTCTTTTGTTCTTTATCGGGCTAACACTCATAATCCTGGCCGGCAATTTTGAAGTACTCTTTTTGGGCTGGGAGTTCATCGGAATAAGCTCCGTATTGCTTATTGCCTTTTATAGAGACCGCTTCCTACCGGCACGAAACGCTTTGAAGGTCTTTTCTGTATACCGAATTGGCGACGCATTCCTCCTTGCGGCTATCTGGTATGCACATCACATCTTTGAGAAAAGTGTGAACTTCTCTGAGTTCTCTGGACTTGTCGCACAACATGGAAACAGTCTTGTTATACTTGGTCTTTTGTTGCTAGTGGTAGCTATGATCAAGTCTGCGCAGTTCCCGTTCTCATACTGGTTGCCACGAGCTATGGAAGGTCCAACGACTTCGAGTGCAATCTTCTATGGTGCTCTTTCCGTACACATGGGTCTTTTCCTGTTACTGAGGACATATCCACTTTGGGAAGGTAGTATGGGGCTTCGAATTACTATTGCGGTCCTAGGTCTTGTGACGGCTGTTGTTGCTTCGTCTATTGCTAGAGCGCAATCGTCTATCAAGACACAAATTGCGTATGCGTCTATTACTCAAATTGGCATAATGTTCATCGAGGTTGCTGCAGGACTGCAATGGTTGGCACTACTTCATTTTGTAAGCAATGCTTCTTTAAGAACATATCAGCTGCTCATTTCCCCATCGGTTGTAAGCTATCTTGTTCATGACCAGTTTTTCTACTTCGTACCTCCCGTCCAGAGAATTAAGAATACTTTCCTAGGAAAGATCCACGCTACCTTCTATATTCTAGGTATCAAGGAATGGAGTATGAACACCGCGGTTAGTTATTACTTATGGAAACCGTTGAAGTCTATTGGACGCGTATTCGCCTTTCTTGATAGTCTCTTCGTTCAAATAACTGTATTCGTTCTCTTCCTAGCTGCTTTGATAGTCGTTGCCTCGATAGCACTATCAGCTGACCTACTGCTTGTTGCTTCTACTATTGCAGCTGTCATTAGTATCATCTTCTATATCCGAGCGTACACAACAAAAAACTCCGCTAGGATAGCGTGGAACCTTATAATGCTAGGTCACCTTTTTGGAGTGCTATTCTTAGTCTTAGCGTCTACCAGAGATTGGAAGTATCTTGCTATGTACGGTGCTGGTGTTATAGCGGCTTTTATCGTGGGCCATATATGTCTCTGGTACCTTGAAACAAAGGACGAGCCGAATGCACTACGTGATTATCACGGCTCTATATATGCATTCCCAAGACTAGGTAACCTATTCTTCATCGTATCACTTCTTTTTATGGCGTTTCCTATTAGTCCCTCCTTCTTGGCGCAGGATATGCTCATAAGTTTGATCCCTGAGGGACATGCTTTCCAAGTAGTGCTCTTCTGTCTTTCGTATCTGCTTGTGGGAGTAAGCACTATACGCTTGTACACTAAAGTGTTCTTTGGGTCACACAAAACAAGCTATCACGAAACAGCCTATAAATCTTCGTAGTGTATTAGAGATTAACTAGCTGATGAGAGCACGGACTTCGTCCGTGCTTTTTGTATGCATGAGCTGCTCGCGGAGTTCGCTCGCACCTGGAAAATCACGTATGTAGATTTTGAAAAAACGCTTAAGTGGTTCAAACTTGCGTGGCTCAAGCTCTTCAGAATATTTATCGAACAGATCAAGTTGAAGACTGAGCAGCCCGAGGAGCTCTTCTCTGCTATGTTTACGTTTTTCAAGCTCAAACGCAAATGGGTTATGAAAGACGCCACGGCCAATCATTATGCCGTCAACTCCATATTTTTCTACGAGCTCTTCTCCATGTTGACGATCGCGAATATCGCCATTAATAGTGAGAAGAGTTTGGGGAGCTATCTCATCGCGTAGATTTTTAATTTCTGGGATTATATCGTAATGAGCGTCGACTTTACTCATTTCTTTACGAGTACGAAGATGAATGGTGAGATTAACGATATCTTGTTTTAAAAGGAACGTTAGCCACTCACGCCATTCGTCAGTTGAACTGTAGCCTAAGCGTGTTTTGACGCTGACTGGCAGGCCGCCTTCCTTTGCTGCAGCTATAAGCTCACCAGCAAGTTCGGGTGTGCGTATCAGACCACTGCCACCACCAGCTTTAATAACTGTTTTGTCAGGGCACCCCATATTAATATCGATGCCGCTATATCCCATATCAGCAAGACCCTTAGCCATAAAAGAAAAATCTGCTGGCTTAGCACCCCATATTTGAGCGACCATTGGCTGCTCGTCTGGGGTAAATGTGAGGCGTCCGCGTGTACTGTGAATACCCTTAGGACTGGCAAAGCTGCTAGCATTAGTAAACTCGGTGAAAAAGATGTCTGGTCTCGCAGCTGTGGCGATTACATGACGAAATACTACGTCAGTTACTGCCTCCATGGGAGCCAGTATAAAAAATGGATGTGGTAGTTCCTGCCAAAAATTCATATCAGTTTATTATAACAAAAGTAATGCGGGGAATCCCGCTCCGGCCGAGGTGGCCGAGAGCGGGATTCCCACGGGGTGATGCGCAGTGCGTCAGTCTTCGCCTCGGACGATGGTGGTTCCGTCGTCCTTCTCGTGGTCGTCGCCACTCTGGTGGAGAATCTGTGACTGCATGGCTGTCGCCTCCTGGTTCGGACTGTTCCGAAAACTCATTATAACATAATTTTGGGAAAAATAAAAACGCCTCACATCGTTCACAACATATTGTTCTGAAGAATGTGAGACGGACAGGAATAGCCCTTTTTGAGCGAGGGGAGGCCCATGACGGGCCAACCCCTCGCTCCGCTTGTGAGCCGCGGTCAGTCGCTGAAGACTGCGCGTGCGCGGTTGCCTCGCTCGCCGTGCTCCTTCAGGAGGGTTCGGAGAAGCTCCTTCTGGCGAGAGGTCAGCCCACGGGGGTTGACCTCTGCCGCCGTGATGGCGCGCTCGTACTCGTCGGCGTTAGCCACTGTGCCACTTCCTTAGATAAATCGAATGGGTGGAGCTGGACGGACTGCTAGTATCTGACTAGCGCTTGCTGGGCAAGTTGCCTGTCCTCGCTGGAATGACGGGGTTCGAACCCGTAACCTTCCGCACTATAAGAAATGCGGTGCTCTGCCAATTGAGCTACATTCCAGCCGGGGACCACCATGACCGCGGGGGTCAGTCAGGGGTCTCACCCGGATTCAGTTGGCTTTTGAATGTACTATTCCTGTCACAAGGCTTCGAGGTATGACGTGTAAGCGTTACACTTTGAGGCCGATACAGACTATAACTATTTTTAACCTTTATGTCAATAGAAGGTCGCGTGAGAGTCGCGTGAGAGCTGAAGCTACTTCGGGTTTTCATTCATGATATGCTGAAGGTTTTTGTTTTGATGCCTTATACTAATTAACGTATGCTACTCCTGTTCATCAGTTTTATAGCTGGCATCCTGACGGTTCTCGCACCATGCGTGTTGCCCGTTCTTCCCGTTATCATCGGTGGTTCTGTAAGTGGTGATGTGAAGGAGAAGGCACGACCGTATATTATCGGTATCTCGCTTGCTTTTTCGATTATTCTTTTTACACTCGTCTTAAAAGTAAGTACTGCGCTTATCAATCTTTCTCCAAATATTCTCAATTGGCTTTCTGGCGGCCTATTGATCGCTCTCGGGGCTGTGACTGTTTTTCCCGAGCTATGGGAAAAGCTCGTGGTCCACTTCAACTGGGAAGGTGGATCAATGCAGCTGCTCGGAAAGAGCCAGAAAAATAGAGGTAAGTATGCAAGTGCTATTCTTATTGGCGTGGCGCTTGGACCGGTTTTTGCTAGCTGCAGCCCAACGTACGCCTTTATCTTGGCCTCCATCCTACCTAGTAGTTTTCTTGCGGGGCTTGTGTATTTGTCCGCATATGCCATAGGTCTAGCGCTGGCACTCCTTGGTATTTCGCTGTTGGGAAGAAGATTTATATCCAGATTTTCATGGGCTATTGATACACACAGCCTCTTTCGTCGTCTCCTTGGTGTTCTCTTCATTATCATTGGTATTACCGTCGTGACAGGTTTTGAGATTAAAGTGGAGACTTGGTTGGCGGACCGTCTACCCTTTGATGAGACAAGGATTGAACAAGTACTTCTTTCTAAACAACAGCCCAACTCCCTTTTCAAAAGCCAGGCAACGAGTGCCTCGAGCGTACTGAATGTACAATCAACACCGGCACCGGAGCTACAGGGCCTTACGAACTGGATTAATAGTTCACCACTCACCCTGGACAAGCTTAAGGGTAAGGTCGTATTAGTAGATTTTTGGACGTACTCGTGCATTAACTGCATACGCAGCATACCGTTTGTCGAGAAATGGTATCAGACGTACCAGAGCCAGGGGCTTGTTGTTCTTGGAATTAATACGCCTGAATTTGCTTTTGAACATAACCCGACAAATGTGGCAGCGGCCGTTAAGAGCGATGGAATCACCTATCCTGTCGCATTAGATAATGATTACGCTACCTGGAACGCATTCAACAACAACTCCTGGCCGGCGGACTATCTTGTGGATAAGCAAGGCAATATTCGTTACATCGCTCTTGGCGAGGGCGGCTATGATACGACAGAGAAAGCAATACAGGAACTCCTCGGAATTAATAAGCCACTACAGAGTCCAAGTAATTATGTGGTTCCTGCATCATCAAGCCAGACTCCGGAAACGTACTTCGGTGCTGCGCGTGCTTCAAATTATGTCGGTACCCCCAATGAAGGCGACATAACGGGCAGCGCAAACTTTACACCGTCTTCTTCTTTGAGCCAGAACGAGTGGACACTAAGTGGCAATTGGAAAATCGGAACAGATTCCATAACGAGCGATGATAGCGCTGCGACGTTGACCTTTCATATTACCGCAAAGGATGCGTACGTTATTGCTAGCCCACCGAGTGGTACTACCTCGTCAATCCAAGTGAAGCTGCCGAGTATTGACGCGGGTCAGTATGGTAGTGATGTCTCGAATGGCATTGTGACGGTGGACGGATCGAAGCTATATCATATTGTGTCGTTGAACAAAGTTGGAGATACGGCAGTGACCCTTACTGTTCCTAAGGGAACGTCACTGTTTACCTTTACTTTTGGTTCTTAGGCCTATTCCGCCTACTCTGCCGTCATAGCTAAAACGAAAGGCAATTATACCCTCAAGCCATACACTGAACTCAATACCTATTCCGATATATAATAGAAATATGAAGCCAAAGAAAATATCAAAACCTACAGCTAAAGATAAATCATGGCAAAAGAAAGTAGAAGAAAGACTCAAGAACGAGAAAGTAGAATTAGATCATACTCAGGGTAAGAAACGTTTTGAAGAGGCCGTGAAGCGTGCGTTAAAGAATAAAGCGACCAGCTAGCTCACTCTGCTATTTAGATCATAGTAAAATTTAGACTATAATTACTAGCATGTCAGCAGAAATTCCTAAAACTACACCAGAGAAGAGAGAAATCCTCGACGATAACGCAAGGAAGTTCACGGTTGAGCCCATCAGTGCTCAATTTCTAGATGAGCATAGTGCAACTTCATTTACGCTCACTGTCGATTGGCTAGAAACCAGCGAGGCCAACGAAAAGAAAGTTGCATATAAAAATTTGATAACGGCGATATTCAAATTTTACTGATAGCAAAAGTAACCAAAGACGGCAACAGAACTTCCGAAAAGATAAAGATTACCGAAGATGAATACGAAAACCTTCGCCGCTCCTCAATCCTTCACCTTGAGAAAAAACGCTATGAGTTTGAATATATGCAGAATAGTATAGCTTACTCTGTAAAGTACGACGAGTTTCCCGATGGCAACCTTCGCATACTGGAGGTGGACGCTTCAAGTGAACAAGAAAGAAGTTCTTTCAGTCCTAGCGATTTCCCAGAAGGCGAACCAGAAGAGGTTACTGGAGATGCCAGGTACTACGGATATCGAGTAGCCGATCTGGTATAGTTATCCGATAAGATGTTAGTATCGACCAGGCGCAAAACTAGGACCCAGACGGCGAGGCTTTCGTAATAAAAGGTGATTCAACATTGTTATTATCGATAATAATATTGGCTCGCTCTTGTGGTGATTCCTCGTTATAGTAAATTGTCTGGCTTGCAATATAGCGATCAATATATTTCTGTCTTGCTACTTCATAGCTGCCAAGGCGTTCTGTGTCTCTTCGAGCGCCACGTTCAATTACGGTTTCATCATCTGTGTCTAGAAGTATTTTTAAATCCCAGTAGTTCACAAGATCGTTTTTATATAGGAAAACGCCATCAATAATGACAATTGCGTCTTTGGTTGCCTTTTTAATGGGCGAGAAAGATTCAGCATCAGTAGCATGGTCAAAAATCTTCGATCTATATTCCCATGACCCATCTTTTTGAAGTGGCTTTAATACATTATCGATAAAGCCATCGAAATTAAACGTATACTCGTAGCATCCACGCCCTGCGGACTCAGCAGGAGTATAGCGAATAGCACGGCTGTTCATAAAATCATCCACACTTATACGAATAATCTCTCGGCTTGTTTTTAATGATAGAAAATCAGCCAGAATGTCTGCCATCATGGTTTTGCCTGAACCGTCTTTACCATTGATTGCAATGAGAATTGGAGCATCTTTTTCAGTGCCCAGAATCTTATCAGAAAGAGCTGTATATACAATTTGCTGTTTTTCGGTCATTAATCAATGATAGCAGAGCGAAGACTGTTGCAACAACTGTGAGATATGCAGTATTAACAAGGAATTAGAGTTTTTCCGACAACCCAACAACAAACACTAACGCATTATGGTCAGATAAGCCCTCGTATATATCTAGGCTTTCAAACGCGAAATGCTTTGGGACAAGCACATAATCAAGTGTTATGTTTTCAGAAGGAAACGATACATACTTTTTGAAATCAGTAGATGAAGTATAATTTTCGATATAGCTTTCTTTTTCGTTCTCCAGTTGGAGGATATTAAAGTCGCCTGCAATGATGCGCTCCTCCTTGCGCGATGCAAAAATAGTAATCAATTCACGCAGCTGCTCAACAGAATATTTGTTGTTTGATAAATGGATATTAGCTATACCAACTGTCTGTTCATTAATGAGTAGATCAGCGCTTTGGATAATACGAGGATGCTTATCAAAAACCAGAGCTTCGCTATCTTTAATAGGAAACTTGCTTAAAATAGCTAGGCCTTCGCGATATGACTCGCCAACGCTTGGCTGATAGAACTTACTAACAGCTGTTTGAGTAAACGCGAACGGCTTTTGCAAAAGCTGATTGAGTAGTGTTGATTGACTGAATGAGGATATCAGAGGATCAAACTTAACCTCTTGAAGTAGAAGAACATCAGGATTCTCTTTGTCGATGAAGTCAATGATCTTTTGTCGGCGCAATTCCCAGTCTTTAAAACCGGCGAGATTTAAGCTAATAATTTTTAGTTGCATGTAGTAACTATAGCAAAGTATGAATTACCCGGCACACAAGCTGCACTAAGTCGAGCCTATTTCCCTCCAGGAAACAGGAACCTCCACCTGCTTTCAGCAAATGGAAGTACTAATCATCCACCTTCGGGAGCTTCGTAAGTATTACAGGTGTTACCGGATCATCCGGATCATCCCCCTCATCATCAATCGGAAGCCAAGCCTTCCCTCTATTCTCTGGGTCTAAAATATATTCTAATCTTCCTGTAGCAAAACACACTTCTTCATAGCTTTCACGCAGCTCCTTAGCTAAGCGTTTCCGTAGTCGCTTGTGCACGCTCTTGTTCTGCACCACGAGCAAGATAGTCGGCAGCCCGCCATCCTAGTCATACCGTGCCCACTCGCCACTACCGGCATATTCTAGGTATTTCTTTATGCGTCGGATAAGGACGAAGAACGGTTGGTTATCTTCAAAAATATCTAAGAAGAAGTATCTGTCACCTTTGCTTGTCTTCATGCAAATACAGGCATCTTGAAGCGGACTGGGAAAGAAGTCATACTTTTCGTAGCTAAGTCGACTCTTGGTGAGGAAGTAGAATTTATTAGGGTAAGTGTCTTTAAGCGCTAGATAAATCCCCTAATATATTCTTACAATGCTCAATAAAGCCTTCACTGGCATCTTTGTCTTTGTAGATACGCTTGATGTTTACCGGCTCATCTTTCTTGCGTGGCGTCTATAGCGCGAGCATACGAGCACCATGTGGTGTCAGGTAATACGCTGCTGGCTTGCCCTGGAGCTTGTAGGATTTGTCGTAGCGCTTAGCTATGAGGCTTTGATCTTCCGGTATCTTCAGACGTTTCTGGACAGCCTTGCCGTTAGGTTTTTGCTGGTACTTAGCTATTTGCTCACTGCTGGCAAATCTGAATCTCCAAAGTAATTGCAGGACTGCTACTTGTTCTTCGTTTAGCTTTTTACGATACTTTGGTTCTGGTTTAGCTGAATTAGGTATTAAGGTATTGTCTGTCATTTTAGAGTTTGTAGATTGTTACTGGTTATTAGGTTCTGGATTTGATGTGTTTACTGGCATTGTTTTATGGCTGTATTATTAGGCTTTAAGTTGGATGTTTTAGGTATGTAGATTTATTGGATTGGCTAGATAGTTATATTATTTTGCCTACCCCTCCTACTCCTATATTTATATAGAAAGGAAAGGAGAAGGTGTCACTATTTTAACAGATTGAAGCAAAAAAATAGGTTGGGTATCGAGAGATTACTTTTTATCTACCAGATTTTGCTAATACAAGCTCAAACATCGGCGTATCATTCTTGCGATTCGAGTATCTAAAGGCATATTCATTGGCATAGTGTTGCAAATATTTTGGATCACAGTGGCAGTAGACGCCGTAAATACCACGTTTAAATTGGCTCCAGAAGTTTTCGACATTCTGTGTATGCACGTGACCAATGACATACTCTTGCTTACCATGGTTGATAGTTTTATGTTGGTAACCGCGCCGTTTCAGTAAACGGTATGAGCCATGCTCGTCCGTAAAGATCGTTGCTGTCTTGCCAATGTTCTTTTGGATTTCAGGCACGAGTACGCGCACGCCAGAGCTTTTGACATGCTTAATCCTTGCACGTCCACCGCGCTCAACCATACCGAACATAACTTGGCTATTGTGCGGTTTAGCAGTACTGCGTTTTTGCGGGTTCGGGTGCATGTACGCCTCGTCTACTTCAACTTCATTGCCGAGGGGTGTTTCGTCGTCGGCCATCATAAGGCGGACTTGCTTGAAGATGCGCCAAGCTGTTTTATACGTCACGCCGCTAATACGCTGAAATTGGAGGGCACTCATGCCAGAACGGGTATTGGTCATAAAGAAGATAGCGAGAAACCAAGTACGAAGGTCGGTTGTACTTTTGTGGAACGGTGTACCAGCCAGTGGGTATATTTGATTGCCGCATTCACATTGGTAGGCGGGACGTTTCGGTAGTTTATGGAAGCCTTCGAGTAAGCCACATTTCTTGCAGGGCTTGTCTGCGCAGTGGATTTGCCAGAGATAATCCAGGCAAGCGTCACTGGTAGGGAACTTCTCATTAAACTCTTTGATGGTGAACTTCATATCTGTTACTAGTATATTACAGAGGTGTTATGGCGTCAAGGGATAATTGCCAAACGAAATGCTTGACAATAATACTATATGTATGTTATAGTATATATCGTCAGCAACTGCTGCCCGCAACCCTCAACTGCGACAGCCAAACCATCTTGAGACAAAGAGCCGTTAGGCTCTTTTTTGTTTACCTTACTGTTCATGCTGCGTTGCCTCCTGTCGGTTTTCTAAATACACTTCTCTCGCTGTTCTGTAACCAAGTATTTTTCTCGGCATGCCGTTAATGAGATGCTGGATATCCCAAATCTCCCGCTGGGAGTATTTGGAGATATCACAGCCTTTAGGAACGTAGCGACGTATGAGACGGTTGACGTTCTCCACACCACCTTTCTCCCACGAGTGGTACGGCTGACAGAAAAAGATAGGGGCGTTAATGAGCTCGCTGAGCTCATCGTGTCGCCGGAAAGCAACGTCATTGTCGAGTGTCAGGCTCTTTAGCGGCCCGAGTAGCGGGAGGCTCTCGAGCAGAATGTCTTCGACATTCTGGACTGTCCTAGCTTCTATTCGAGCAATGAGCGTGTAGCGACTCACTCGCTCGTGGAGGACGAGAAGAGACACGTTACCGTACGCTTTGCCGCTCACAATGAAGTCACCCTCCCAGTGGCCATACTGGCTCCTGGTGTTAGCGGCCTCCGGCCGCTTGTCTATAAAAACCCTGCCTTCTAACTGCGTCACCTTACGTTGGTGTTTCTTGGTACGTTTTTGTTTTGCGAGCTGCAATTCGTATTCAAGCTGGCGCCCGTAGACACTACGAATATATTTGTAGATTGTTGGAGCGGATACGGGCTCAAGGCCAATGCCTTGAGCGAGCCTACCAGCAATTTGCTCCGGACTCCAGTCATCCTCGAGTAATTTGGTTTCAATATATTCTCGTAGTTTCATATCTTCCACTATACACATTGCCTGGTACTTGGCGTACTTACGGCGAACGTAGGCTTTGTGGTGGGCTTTCGTTGACTGGTATTCACCAGCAACTTCGTTGCGGTGTACCTCACGGTACACGCTACTGGGATGTCTCCCTATCTCTTTGGCGATATCCCCAGCGGAGTAGCCTTTACGAAGTAATATTCCAATCTCGGCACGCTCTACTTTGGTGAGGTGTTTGTAGCTGCTCATGCTCCACCAGAGTAGCAAAAGTGCTACGCACTTTCGCACTTCAGAGTTAAGTTTAGG
>DATIJL010000007.1 GCA_035478595.1 Candidatus Chromulinivoraceae bacterium | reverse complement strand
ACTGGCGCAGGAGCGTTCCGCTCCGGCGCCAGCGAGAAACACTCACCACGTATCTCGACTACTACAACCAAAGGCGTGTACACTTAGGATTGCAGTTACGAACACCTGCGGAGATGTTGCAAAGGTCTTGAGTTCTCTACGTAGCGAATTATTGTTTGTCAAGGGCTGTAGACAGAAGATCTCTTGCTACGCCCGATTCACTTTTCTGGTTTTTACCTGCAAGGCCTTGCAGCTTTTTATAAATATTGTCATCAAGAGAGAATTTGACATTAAGCTCATGGGTTTTCTTGGAGTGATTATTTACGAATCGAATGACAATCTTCTCCAGTTCTTGTTCTGTCGTATATGTCTACTGGAAAAAGCGGATGACTGATGCCTGAAACAAAGAGCTTATTAGGCCGCTCTTTATACTCGGGCAGGTTGTTCCTGTATAAGTTGAGAACAGGTTTATTATGCTGTAGTGCGATTGCAGTTTGATAGCCCTGACTGTAATTGAAGCGAGACCCTTCAACGATAAGCACATCGGCTTGGAGAACTGCATTAACGTTACTTTCGACGATTTCTGGCCTCTTTCTTACAGATGATGTTTAACCATCTATGTGAAGGATAAAGACCTGTATTGAAGCTTGTGTACTGTAGACTGAAACCCTCTTCATTAAGTACGTCAGTAATGTCTTGCTGACTCCAGTAATGAGCGAAGCGTACATCCTCCAGTTTTTCCTTTATCCATTCTTCTCCCATACCTTGTTTGATGGAGAAAGCTAGAATACCTTCAGGCTTGAGCGACGAGTGAATATTTTGGAGCGCAAGCTGTATTTCTTCTACGGTGAAGTGAGGAAAAACACCATTCGCATAGATCATGTGATATTGGTCGGCTAGTTTATCTTCAAGTACGTTAAAATGAACAGCGGGCTCGCCCGCGGCAAGCATGATTTCTATAAAGCTCTCGGTAGCGTCGCTGCAGATTACCTTGTAACCTTGCTGTCGCATATAGCTCGCATCTCGTATTGTTGCGCTTCCTATCTCAAACACCACACCGTCCTGGGGTATCGCACCTAAGGCTGTATCTATCCATTCGCGCATTTGGAGGGGAGATTGTGCGATTGTCGGTACGGTATTACGAATATATTCGTTAGCGTATCTATTGTATGAGTTTAAAGTAATTTTATTCGGGTCACTAAGGGCTATGCCTCGTTTTTTTAATGCTTTGTCAATCACCAGTTTATCCATTACTGTATCCATTATAATGTATTTTAGTACCTAAGTGTGATATTATACATGTAAGAAATAATTTGGTAAAGGGGTCAAGCGATGACGGCCGTTCAAAAAGGTGAGTAAGATGAAAATTCATTTGGTAACATCGAAACCAACTCTTGAGAATGATATTGATGTCCTTAGAAAAATAATGCAAGTTATCAAGCAAGAAGGACATGTACTTGCACGTGATTGGGTGGATGGGGCATTTAATGCGAATCAAAAAACAGGGCAAACAGCCGAGGATTGGTCTAATATATACAACGAGAGTATTAGTGCAATCGCTCAGGCTGACGTTGTAATTGCCGAAGCAAGTTATGAGAACTTCGCAATCGGATATCAGGTAGCAGTGGCTGTTCAGCAAAAAAAGCCGATCCTTTTGTTACGTCGTGCATCGATGGACAAAAGTGCTTTTGCAACTGGAATCGAAGATGGTTGGGTTAAGCATGAAGAATACGAAGAAGCAACACTAGATAAGATTATACAACGGTTTATCGGCGAGAATGATATCTCTACCAAAGACATGCGCTTTAACTTCTTCATCGATCGACCTATCTACAACTATCTTCGTTGGGCCGCTTTGAAAACGGGTAAAACAAAGGCCGAGATTCTACGTAGTTTGGTGCAACAAGAAATTGAGAAAAAAGACCTCTAGTCTTTTAACAATCTTGCCTAAAAATAAACAACATTCCCTAGAAGTATAAACTGCTATACTGAAAGTACTGATATGGCGGTAGAACGAATAGTTGATACAAGTAATCACGACGAAGACGAGGATGAACAGCTGGTAGAGATATCACTGCGCCCGCGTGATTTTTCAGAATACATTGGCCAAGAGCGTTTAAAAAAGAACTTAAAACTGGCAATTGATGCTGCTAAAAAACGTGACGAACCAATTGATCATGTGTTACTGTACGGGCCACCAGGACTTGGTAAAACAACGATGGCGAATGTCATTGCCAATGAAATGGGTGCAAAGCTGCGGGTAACCGCGGGACCTGCTATAGAGCGCGCTGGTGATCTTGCGAGTATTTTGACCAACCTTGCAGATGGCGACGTGCTATTTATTGATGAGATCCACCGATTAAGCAGAGTTGTCGAAGAGGTGCTCTATAGCGCCATGGAGGATTTTAAGCTTGATATTGTGATAGGTAAGGGTCCGGCGGCTCGTAGTGTACGTCTTGATCTGCCAAAGTTTACGGTTATTGGTGCCACAACACGTACGGGTGCACTTGCGGCACCACTCCGAGATAGATTTGGGCATATCTATCGACTGGATTTCTATACCCACGATGAAATTGGTAAGATTATTATGCGAGCAGCAAGTATACTGGAGAGCAAAATTCATCCCGAATCAGCACAGCTGCTTTCTACTCGGGCGCGCTTGACGCCGCGTATTGCCAATCGTCTGTTAAAACGTGTACGAGATTATGCTGATGTAAATGGCGATGGGATTATTGATCGAAAGACCACACTCATGGCACTTGAGCTTTTGGAGGTCGATGAACTGGGTCTCGATCCGGCTGACCGTAATATGCTTCTGAGCATTATTGACAACTATGGCAATAATCCAGTGGGGCTTACTACCATTGCAGCCTTGACAGGCGACGAGGCGAGTACGATTGAGGATTTTTACGAACCATACTTATTGCAGCTTGGCTTTATTGAGCGAACGCCACGCGGACGACGCGTGACAGCTAAAGCGTACACTCACCTCGGCAAGGTCATGGCTGAAAACCAATAAATGTTGGTATAATACCAGTATGGATATGGATGATCTTCCGCGCCGACCGCAAACAGAAGAACCTAAGCCCGTTGCCTATGATGCTGACGGCAACCCGTTGTACGCAGCGCCCCCTAGACCTGCCGACCCTTCGTACGGTCCGCAACCCGGCCCGCAGTTTGTCCATTTGAGCCGTGCGGCAGACCCTGTTGCGCCGACGATCAGTGATGAGTTGAAGACTAAACACGATCAATCGGTTAAAGATTTTCCGTCGCTTAGTATTAGTGAAGCAGAGTATATTATCAGCGCCATCCGAAGGCATCCTATTGGTATGGTCTTGCCTGTTGTATTAACAGTGTTTTCTGTTGCGGTGGTAGCATCACTCCTTATTAACTATCCTCTTATTATGAATGCAATGAGTATTGTTTCGCCTCTACCGTTTGGGGCTGTGCTCATAGGTGGTCTACTTGTGATTGCAGCCATTCTATTGAGTTGCTATGTGTCTATTTGGATATATTCAGCTAATAAGTTTTTTCTTACGAACGAGAGTGTGGTTCAGGAAATTCAGTCAGGCTTATTCTCGCGTCAAGAACAAACGGTAAGTCTTGCTAATATTGAGGATGCTAGTTTTCATCAGAGTGGTCCACTTCAGCTGCTATTTAATTATGGGACTATTCGACTTAGCACAGAGGGCGACGAAACAACCTACACCTTCCAATATGCAGCAAATCCAAAACAGCAGATTGCTATATTGAACAACGCGGTCGAAGCATTTAAAAACGGCCGACCCGTCCAGTACGAAGATTAGAATAAATAGCTGTTAATTGTGACGACTGGTCTTAGTATAGGACGCTTCTTTTTCCATGTCGGCGGTTAGCTTGTAGCTTTTGCACTTGCTGTCTTGACAGTTGCTCGCGTCATAGTGGTATTCGGCACTTGTATCGTTTATCTTTGTGCCGTCAGGATCTGTAAAGAGGGCAGGATCCATAGCAGGGAGGACGCTTTCATTGATAGTATCCGGGTAGTAGCCATTTTTTGCGTAGTAAGCTTCTTCCAGGTTGTAATACATGGCGTTGATAGCTGTCTTACGCTGGCTGTCACGCTGGGCGGCAGAGAGGTCATTTCGCTGCAAGAGTAGTAAAACAGACGCTACGCCAAGGAACGCAATGACAACGATAATTTCAATAACTGTAAATCCAGATGTACGCTTCATTGCCTCTATTATAGCAAATAAGTCAGAGAAGAAGTATAATAGGAAGCAGTAAAAGAGAGGGAGAATAATGGCTAAAAAAGCTGACAACACAGATGTGACTGAAAAAGCTGCCAGCAATGAAGGTAAGCTTAAGGCTCTAGGACTTGCTATGGACCAGATTACCAAGCAGTTTGGTGATGGTTCAATTATGAAACTTGGTGATACGCATAGGGCGGATGTAGAGCTTATTTCGTCTGGTGCGCTTAGTCTCGATTTAGCGCTTGGCGGCGGATATCCTAAGGGTCGCATTATTGAAATCTATGGACCTGAATCAAGTGGTAAGACGACATTAACACTGCATGCTATCGCAGAGGTGCAAAGAAATGGTGGTACGGCTGCATTTATTGATGCCGAGCATGCGCTTGACCCAGCCTACGCAAAACGCCTTGGTGTTGATACCGATAATCTGCTGGTAAGCCAGCCAGATAACGGTGAGCAGGCGCTTGAGATCGCAGAAACGCTTGTACGTTCCAGTGCAGTTGATCTTGTGGTTGTGGACTCCGTCGCGGCACTAGTTCCACAGGCGGAAATTGATGGTGATATGGGTGATAGCCACATGGGTCTTCAGGCTCGTCTGATGAGCCAAGCTCTTCGTAAGCTGACAGGCATCATCAACAAGAGTCACACGACTGTGATTTTTATTAACCAGATTCGTATGAAGATCGGTGTGATGTTTGGTAACCCTGAAACGACAACCGGCGGTAATGCATTAAAGTTTTATGCTTCTGTGCGTCTCGATATTCGTCGTACTGGCCAGATTAAGGCTGGTGAAGAAATTGTTGGTAACCGAACCAAAGTTAAGGTGGTAAAAAATAAGATCGCACCGCCGTTTAGGATTGCCGAATTCGATATCATGTATAACGAAGGAATCTCTAAGACTGGTGACGTACTTGACTTAGCGGTACTGCACGGTATTGTCGGTAAGTCTGGCGCGTGGTTCGACTACAACGATGGTAAGATCGGCCAAGGCCGTGAAGCTGCCAAGACCTATCTTAAAGAACATTTAGACGTACTGAACGAAATTGATAAAAAGGTCCGCGAAAAAGTAGCCGTAGAGGCATAGGAGTGTTGTTGGTATGAAAATTACCGCGATCTCTATTCAGGCTAAAAATAAGAACCGCGTAAATGTCATGGTGGATGGCGTTTACCGGTTCTCTCTTGATTTATACCAAGTAGCTGACCTGGGAATTCGAACCAACAAAGAATATGCCGAGGAAGAACTCGTAAACTTAGAAACCGAAAGTCTGTTTGGCAAGCTATACGGCAGAGCTTTAGAATACTGCTTGATGCGACCCCATAGCGCTAAAGAAGTGAGAGATTACTTATATAAAAAAACGCGCGATCAACGTACGAAAGACGGCAGTATAAAAAAAGGCACACCAGTGGAGATCACGAACCGTGTTTTCGATAGGTTAGTTGAAAAAGGCTACATCAATGATGAAAAGTTCGCGAAGTTTTGGATTGAAAATCGAAATACCGCTAAAGGTACAAGTCAGCGCAAGCTAACGGCTGAACTGAGAGCAAAGGGTGTGCTTCCGACAATTATCGATACGTTCCTTTTGGAGTCTAAAAGAACCGATGAGAACGAATTGCAAAAAATCATTAATAAAAAACGTAATCGTTATCCGGACGATATGAAGTTAATGCAATACCTAGCTCGACAAGGTTTTCAGTATGATGATATTAAACAGGCTTTAGCTGAAACGGAAGATTAACGGCGTTCGCTCTGCTCTGTCTGTGGGCCTGCGGGTTTACGAAAGGGATTAGTATAGGTGTCGTGTACTGCACGCATAACAGGTTCGGCTGGTTTGATCTCTGACTCAACGACTATTTTTGCATCAGTAATTTCTTTAATCTGACTTCGGTGAATTAGGAGATGTGTATCATTCAGGCTCATAAGGAGCGGTCGTTTGACACTCAGTTGTTGTACGACAAATCCAGCCGTCTCGATAGTGTAGTCATCTATTTTACCTAGTTTATGGCGTTTTGTATCAACAACTGTCTTGCCGATGAGGTCGAACTGTAATTTATACGTCTCGTTTAGTTTTATGATGTCTTCGGGCGACACAAATTCATCGCTAGAATCGACAATTAGACCAATGTTGCTAAATTCGCGCACATCAGCAACTCGAAGTAGAGACGGGTGAATGTTGAGGAGTGGTCCTGCGAGCTCATAGGCGACAATCTGAAGTGAATGGGGGTCGATAATAGCACGCTGAGTACGTGCAAGTTCGCCACCGGTCTGTAGACCCATAACCGGTGCGTCGATCAGTCTTGATCCAGCGATTAGCATAACTTTAGTATAGACGTTTTTGGCTTACTACTCAACAAATGGATTAGTCCGTGCGCCATTGTTACTGATTGTAGGGTCTGATTGGTCGGCTGTTTTAAGGTTTTGAATTTTTTGAATAGTGGACTGGTCGAAACTAGAGTTATTCGCGTTTGGGCTATAGCCGTTATCTTGTCCAGATGTTATGACGGCGTTGTTGAGTAAAAAAATGACTACTGCAAGACCACCTAGAACGATAATGACGAAAAGTACAATATGAAAACGGTGTAGGAAAGCTAAGATAGATTTTTTTATTGCATCTGGTGAAAGTGTGAGACTGATCTTTGTATCTTTCATAATAATTCCTATTTTGTGTATACCTGTATGCTTAAGACATCACTTGAAATATCACTACCGGTCGTGCCCTTAGAGAGTGTGATTTTCTGGATCTGCATTTTGGTAAGGTTGTTTTCTATAGAGCGTACAAATCGCAGAAAATTACTGTATCCAACAGGGTTTTTAAGAGTTACGGAGACGGAGACTGACTTCACACCCGCCGGCGCTGTAGCGGCGGGGGGTGTAGCCGTCGGAGTAGTAACTGCACCCGTCGGACCGGTCGCTGAGTTGGCCGAGAAATCCATATTCGTAATGGTTATACCGGCTGTGCTGGCGTAATTATTAAGATCACTCACGATCTGATCCTGATACTGGTAACTTTGGCTATCGGCAACAATGCTGTTTGTGCGAGCGATAATGTCCTTATCGTTCGTGAGCTCCTGCTGAATGCGCTGGAGTGTCTGTACGTTGTCTCGACTTGCATTGGCGTCGATGATCTTATGGCTAACGTCTACGGCATAGGACTTTAGCTGGTTGTTAATGAGTGAAAAGATGACGCCTCCTGCAAGAGCGATAACAAATAGCGATATCGACAATATAAGTCGAAGACGAGTAGCGGTGAGATTGCTCTGTTTTCTCATTATTTCGCTGCATCCTTTTTAATAGTTATGCCAAGGTTCACCGTGACGGGATAACCTCCCGTACCAGAGGCAGTATCAATGGTTTGAAAGTGTACGTCAGAGAAAAGTGGAGATTTACTAAAGGAATCTTTGAGCGCGAGTGCGCTAGCATAATCTTTTGCCTGCCCAGTAAGTGTGGTTGGTGTTCCGAATGTTCCGGAGTCGAGAGATAATGTTTGAAGAACTACACCACTTGGTATAAGCTGTGCTATTTCCAGGACGACCTTAGAGTAAGTTACTTCGTTGTCGAGGATCTGCTTGGCGGTGCTAAGACGATCACGAAACAGCTGAGCCTGCGCCTGCACAGAAGCATACTGTACTACGTTAGCCTGGTTGGACTGTATCGTTTGGGCGGCAGTATTAAATGTGCTTGAGAGATAGATGTAGGTGATACCAATTGCGATACCCATGAAGCCAATAACCCCCAAAAGGAAGATATTATAACGGATAAGAAGTGTATTAGTGCGAGCTGCCTGAAGCTGCCGCTTTTCTTCATGAGGGAGAAGGTTAATCATTTCCAAAACCCCTTTTGGTCAACACTCGCTAACCCTGCAACGGTAATATAACGAGGGCGAAACTGTTTGTTTGGCTGCGGCAACTTACCGAAATCCAATTTTTGCCATGGACTGGCAACACGTGCTGGCATAACGAGTTCGTTAGTAAAGTAGTCGCCAATACCTGGAACGTTGCTTCCTCCACCTACGATAATGACTTGCTCGAGTTTGCGGTCGTCGTTGAGACGTTCGTTGTAATAGCGGATAACCTTACGGATTTCAGTGGCTATACGCTGGAGACTCGGCTGAAGTGCAGCCGTAATCTTAGCACGACGCGGCCCGGCACTCAGGCCGTTTAAGACCTTTAATTGGTGAGCATTCTCAAGGGCTACATTGAGTTTTTTGGCAATATCGAGCGTAAAGGTGTTACCGCCAATACCAAGTCCACCGCTAATACGAATAGCGCCACCGTCAAGCACGGCAATATCGGTGCTAGCAGGTCCGATGTCAACAATAAGGGTGGGTAGATGACCTTCTTCGGTAGACTCAATAACACGAGCAACAGAATTAATTCCTGGCTCAACCATAATTGGCTGCAGGCCTGCAGTTCGGACGGCCGCAAGACAGCTATCCACAAGGTTTTTTGGTACTGCCGACATGATAACACTAAGCTGGTCTTTATGTCGTTCAATGACTTCGTAATCAACATACAGAGAATTCATGGGTATGGGGATGTACTGATCAACCTCAATCTCGACAGCATCCGAAAGGGTGGATTCTGCTTTAGCAGGAACGGTAAAGGTGCGTGAAAAAGTGCGACTTGTTGGAACGCTAATAATAGCTTGATCGCTAGGTAGCACACCAATAACTTTGCTCGTAAGGAGTGAAGCTATGTTATCGGCTAAATAAGCATCATTGCTCTCAAGGGATTTTTGGACTTTTGCAGGGTCGAGGTCGACTGAACCGTACCCTAAAACAAGCCACTTTTTTGAGTCGATGGCCATAACTTTAACACCAGTTTGACTGATGTCGAGGCCAATTACCGGCTTGTCTTTATAAAATAATTTCGCCACTTAAAATGCCCACTTCTACTTTGTTACCAGTATACCATGAGCGGTTTGGTTTTTTGCTAACTTTTAATCTGGTTTGCGAGCCCAGCAATTGGCATCATAACACTGGCGGCGATGAGTCCTACCATGCCACCCATGAAGACAATCATGACCGGTTCGATAATAGCACTGACGCCATCAATTGCTACGTCTACTTCCTCTTCGTAAAAGTCAGCCACCTTGACGAGAACGGTATCGGTTTGACCTGTTTCTTCGCCGACTGCAAGCATCTGCGATACGATCGATGGGAAAAGGCTGTTCTTTTCAATAACCGAAGAAAGTGTATCACCGTTTTTAACTTGTTTTGCGGCATCCTGAAGTGCCTGTTCATATACTAGATTACCAACTGCGCGCGAGGTAACGTCTAGTGCTTCAAGTACCGCGACACCAGCCCCCATGAGCGCTGAGAATGTACGGGCAAAACGCGCAACAGCCACCTTCATTACAATTGTTTTTAACCCAGGAATCTTAAGCACTAGGTGGTGAAACTGATTCTTGCCACTTGGTGTTTTAATGTATCGCAGTATGAGGAAGATACCGCCACCAAGCGCTGGAAAAAGAATATACCAGTAACTTGTCATAAAGCCGCTAATGCCAAGCATGGCGAGCGTAAGACCTGGTAGTTTTGCATCTGGTCCACCAAGATCGGTGACGATTTTTCCAATTTGTGGAATGACAAAGAGCATTAGACCAAAAAAGGCGATGACA
Source organism: Candidatus Chromulinivoraceae bacterium (assembly GCA_035478595.1). Taxonomy (NCBI): domain Bacteria; class Candidatus Babeliae; order Candidatus Babeliales; family Candidatus Chromulinivoracaceae; species Candidatus Chromulinivoraceae bacterium. Next base: position 47,836 of record DATIJL010000007.1, on the reverse strand, counting down.
GTAATGCCAATAAGTACCATTGGGTATGTCATGGCGCTTTTTACTTTTTTACGGATAGTCGCGTTTTTCTCTTGCTGCATGGCGAGTCGCTTAAGAATCTCGTCAAGGATACCCGCCGCCTCACCGGCGCGAACCATGTTTACATATACGTCGCTAAAGACGTTCGGTGATTTTGCGAGCGCATCGGCAAGTGGTGAACCCGCCTGCACGTCGCTAATAATACCGTTAAGAACCTTTTTAAGACCTGGGCTCTCCGAGTGTTGCTCAAGAGAATTTAGCGCTCGAAGTAGGGGGACGCCGGCTCCAACCATGGTACTGAGCTGACGAGTAAACATGACCAAATCATCAGATTTTACATGGTTACCGCTTTTAAAAAGGCTTACATTCTTTGAACTGGCTCTTGAACTTTGTTCTTTGACGCTAATAGGATGCAGACCTTGCTTGTTGAGGGCGGAAATAACTGCACCTCGGTCCTGTGCCTCAATTGTTCCGTTAACCGACTTACTAGCGTCGTTAGTAGCTATATATAAAAATTTTGGCATATTAAACTACTCTTTCGTGACGCGAAGAACTTCTTCGACTGTTGTATCACCCCGAAGTGATTTAATGAGACCGTCGGTTTGCATTGTAATCATACCCTCGGCTATTGCTTGATCTTGAATCTGATTACTCGTTGCGTTACTGATGATCATTTTTTGAATAGGTACGGTATTGCCAAGTACCTCGTAAATACCAATACGCCCCTTGTATCCTGTGTGATTACATTCTTCGCAGCCGTCCGGTGAGGCTTTCCAAAGGTTGATAATAGACGTTTCACCCGTACTAAGAGGTACATCGCCACCGATATGCTGTTCTTTTGCCTGTTGTTCGAGAGCATGAATGTAGCTGAATGATTGGCCTGGGCGAAGGTTAAATAAGCGGATAACAGTATCTACCTCAGCTTGGTCGGGCGTGTGTTTTTGGCGACAGGTCATACAGAGGCGTCGCACTAGTCGTTGGCCCACAACAGCCTTAACTGTACTTGCGATCAAGAACGGTTCGATATTCATGTCGAGGAGACGCGGTAGGGAAGTCGCTGCGTTATTAGTGTGGAGTGTGCTGAATACAAGGTGTCCCGTAAGAGCTGCTTGGATACCTAAGTTGGCCGTTTCGGTGTCTCGGATCTCACCAACCATGATAATGTTTGGATCTTGACGAAGAAGTGCACGAAGTCCACTCGCGAAGGTCATGCCAGCCTTAGCATTGGTCTGGGTTTGGTTAACGCCAGGGATTTTATACTCTACTGGGTCTTCAACGGTGGAGATATTAACATCTGGTGTATTAAGAATGGTCAGAATACTAAAGAGACTCGTAGACTTACCAGATCCGGTCGGTCCAGTGATAAGCACCATACCGTTTGGTTCGGTAAGTGCTTGGTGAATAACATCGATTGAGTGACCCCAGTAACCAAGATCCTCGAGGGTGATTGCTTGGTTAGACTCATCCAAGATACGCATGACAATCTTTTCACCGTCCACTACGGGAAGCGTGCTAACACGAAGGGCATATTGTTTGCCTCCAACCTTAATCTTAAAGCGACCATCTTGTGGGACGCGACGTTCGTCGATTTTGAGGTTAGAAAGAATTTTGATACGACTTACAAGAGCGTTCATAACGTTGCGGGGGAGTCGGTTGACTTCTTTTAGCACACCATCTATACGGTAGCGCACCTGGACATAATCCTCGCGAGGTTCGATATGGACGTCACTGGCGTTAGAACGAATAGCATATTCAAGCAGTAGATTAACGGTCTGGGCAATAGGGGAGTCTTCGGCTACGTCAGCCTCAGTAAGGGTCTGGTTCTCTTCCCCATTCCCCTGTCGCTGAACGTCGATAACTTGAGTCAGTTCCTTATTTACATCACCGCGGTAGTTTTCAAGACACGCTAGAATATTGCTGTGGGTCGCAATATGTAACTTGATATTTTCACCAATTTGTTTCTCAATAAAGTTTACGGCCTGAACATCGTCAGGATCGTCCATAGCAAGGTACTGTGTACCATTTTCGTCGATCTTAAAGAGAATGGCATTGTACTGGCGTGCGATACGTTCGGGAATTTTATTAAGGACATCTTGAGTAATGTCATCTGGATCTATTTCAACAAAAGGAATTTGGACGAACTCTGCAAATGCCTCGACGAGTGTTCTTTCATCCATGATATTGTTTTGAATGACAATATCCTGCAATAGGCGCCTTGAACGTACTCCTTCTTCTTTAAGATCGGAGATTTGCTCTTTACTAATACCTTTTCGGGTGAGCAATGTTTCGATAGTTGCATCAGAAATACGCATAATACTTACGCTCTATTGTACGCGATGCTCTGGAAAAGTTCCACATTCGCATAGAAACAGCTGCTCATCTTTGTAGGACGTATTAATGGTATAATAAGAGCCTATGATTATAGAGGTCAATGGTGAGTCTGAAATGAAGGCGTTTGGTAAAAAGCTAGGCGCGCTTTTAGGCGGCGGAGAAATTTTGGAACTTATCGGTGATGTGGGTGCTGGTAAGACGACGCTTACTAAAGGTATCGCTGCCGGCATGGAGGTGGATGATGATGTTCAGAGTCCGAGCTTTACGATTAGCCGAGTATATGAGACTCCAAAGGATCTCTCATTGGCACATTACGATTTCTATCGTCTGCAAGATGCGGGAATAATGGCGGCTGAACTGCACGAAGCTGTACGGGATCCACGAACCGTAACGATTATTGAATGGGCAGAAATCGTGGGTGGTGTCTTGCCTCTTGATCGTATCTCTATAACTATTGCGTCACCGAGAGAAACAACTCGTACCTTAGAATTAAAAGCTGGTGGTGAGAAAAGTACACAGCTATTGGAGAAATTAACATGATCTTACTACTCGATACTTCAACACCAGTATGTAAACTGAGCCTTATTGATGGTGATACTCGCTATGAGAATGAATGGCAGGCTGATCGTCAGCTCGCAAAAGGACTTTTGGCATATCTGCATGACCAACTAGAATCTCAAGATAAAGTATTCAGCGATCTTACGGGGATAGGTGCTTTCGCTGGGCCGGGAAGTTTTACGGGTTTACGAATAGGGCTTACAGTCTTGAATACGCTCGCTGATTCTGAGCATATTCCTATTGTTGGCGGTATGGGTGAGGATTGGCAGGCCGAGGTTCTGCAAAAACTAGAGAACGGCAAAAACGAACACATCGTACTTCCCTTTTATGGTTCTGAAGCAAATATTACAACACCACGCAAATAGCAAATATGCTTGCGGGCTTGACGTAAAAAGCGCTACAATAAAATTACGTTCCAAATATGGACGTATTGAAACTTTTTGAATTTCCAGCGTAGTCCTATTTTTGCTTTATAAACAGAAACACAATTGATTATTTGGCGGGGCTATCCTTAGGAGAAAGGATATAACTATGGTAGAAGGAATAATTGCCGCAATCCTTGGGGTTGTTTTTGGTATGGGTGGAACGGTTGTTTACGAGAAGCGCCGTGAAGCAGCGGGTAAAAATACCGCGGAAAAAGAAATCGCGCGAGCGAAAACTAGAGCGAGCGACATTGTCTTAAAGGCAAAGGATGAAGCTCTTGAGCTTGAGAATCAGCGTCGTAAGGAAATGCAAAAGGTCGAGCAGCGTCTGGCCGAACGTGAGGTTAGCCTCGATAAAAAGCTTGACGAACTCGATAAGCGTGCTGAAAGACTGCGCAAGCAAGAAGACGAAGTTGAATCGCTTAAAAGCGAAATCCGTGAAATTCGTACACGCCAGCAGGAGAAGCTCGAGAAAATTGCTGGGCTTAAAAAACAAGACGCTGCCGATAAGCTTATGAAGATGACCGAGCGTGATATTAAAGATGATCTTCTCGGCCTTGTTGCGAAGCTTCAAAACGAAGCAACTGAAGACGCCGAAGAGCAAGCACAAACCATTCTCGTTAGTGCTATGGAACGCATGAGCAGCGAAGTGACTGCGGAACGTACCGTTACAGCTATCAAGCTCACTGATGACGAAATGAAGGGTCGCATTATCGGTAAAGAAGGACGTAACATCCAGGCGCTGCAGCGTGCTACTGGCGTTGACGTGCTAGTTGACGACACGCCAGGAATGATCGTACTTTCAAGTTTTGATCCTATCCGTCGCCAAGTTGCTCGGCTGACCCTCGAAATGCTCATGAAAGATGGTCGTATCCATCCTGGCCGTATTGAAGAAGTCGTAGTAAAAGCTGAAAAGCAAATCGAAAAAGATGTTGTTCGTGCTGGCGAAGACGCTGCGCGCGAAGTTGGCGTTGCCGGCATTCCAAAAGAAATGCTCCGTCTGTTGGGGGAGTTGAAGTTCCGTACTAGCTACGGCCAAAACGTCTTAATGCACAGTACTGAAATGGCGCATATGGCCGGACTCATTGCCGAGGAAATTGGTGCCGATGTTCGAATTACTAAAACTGCTACCCTCTTGCATGATATTGGTAAGGCAGTAACACACAAGGTTGAGGGTAAGCATCACCACATCGGTGCTGAAATTGCACGTAAAAATGGCATGGACGAGCGTATTGTTCACGCTATTGAGGCACATCACGATGATATTGAAGCGACCACTCCAGAGGCGATCATTGTTCGTATTTGCGATGCACTTTCTGCAGCTCGTCCTGGTGCTCGTAATATTAGTGCTGAGAACTTTGTGGAGCGTATGCGCGATCTTGAAAACATCGCAACGAGCTTCCCGGGTATTGATAAAGCGTATGCGATTAGCGCTGGTCGTGAAATCCGCGTGATTGTTAGCCCTAAATCTATTGATGATCTTTCTGCAATCAAACTTGCCCGTGACATCGCTAATAAGATCGAAAGCACTATGCAATATCCAGGTACGATCAAGGTAAACGTTATACGAGAAACGCGCGCTATAGAATACGCAAAATAGGTGGCACATCCATGAAGCTGTTTGGGAAAAAACTTTCAAAAAAACATTGGCTAGAAGCGCAGCACTCGCGCGTTTCTAGCGCAACCCTCATACTAGAAAACTCAATTGGCCAGGTGCTTGTTGTAAAGGCTAACTACAAGCCATATTGGACATTCCCTGGTGGTATCGTTGACGCAGGTGAAACACCCAAGCAAGCCGCGCTTCGCGAAACGTTTGAAGAAGTCGGAATTGAAATAAGTGAGTCAAAAGTAGAGTTTGTGGCGGTGGTGAACCGAAAAAGCGATTTTGCCGATACCTACCAATTTATTTTTAAAGCTCCTCTCACAAAAGCAATGCTGAATGGTATAACCTTGCAGGTGACAGAGATTGACCAGTACGCTCTGATCACGAAAGAACAAGCTGGAGTGAATGATCGACGCTACGGGAAGGTGATTGACCACTGGGCACATGGCCGAAGTGGTTATATTGAACAGACATTTGGTAAAGATGACCAGTAGCGTCTCTAAAGATAGCCAGCATTACCCTTGTTAACACTTCTATAGATTTGTTCGTAGATTTCGTTCGCCTCCATGTTTGTTATGCTTCGCTCAAGGTGTCGAAGTGTAACGCGTACTAATACATTTTTCTGATCAGGTTGACAACCGAGCCGCTCGCGGACAATAGGCGGAAGCGAGTTATATGGTGCTTCGTTTAGTATTTCTACCTCTTCGAGCGTATCTATCTTATCTTTTAAAGCCTCTCGAATACCTGCGCTAATATCTTCTTCTACGTAGTTTTGCGGTACGCTATAGGACATGTCGCGCCTTATGGCAGGCTGATTAGAGATCTCTATGTACGGGTCAAGATTAGTCATTTGTTCAGAGATTCGAAGATTGTTTGAACGAAGATAGCGAACGTCGGGGATGTCTTTTAAAGTCATAACTAGTCGATCAAGTCCCATGCCAAGGGCCCAGCCGGAGTGGATCTTAGGGTCCAAGCCGGCGTTTGCTAGGATAGCGTCCTTAATAAGGCCACACTCAAGTATCTCAATATCGCGATCTCCATCAACTGCGTTTACTTCTATGCCCTGATTCGTATAAGGATGTGGAGAGTCTTCGATTCGTAGATGCCAGCCGGGAGCTGCAGTTGCTCCAATGCCCTTAACGACAGCAAGTAGGTCGTTTTTCGTAATAGGTACGCGCGCGTCGTTCTTAACAACGCGCCACATTTCAAGCATATGGACTTCACTGACATGCTTCTTGTCTGAGACGTCACGGCGATAGGCGAGGCCAGGAAGGAGAATGACGATGTCATCCCAATCATTGCGACTGGCCAGATCACGTAATATACCGGGTAAATGGGCGCTTGTGTGAGTACGGAGGACGTGCGTTCTGTCGATGTAATGCGTATATGTTGATGAGCGGCTCATATTATCTTTTGAGATAAGTAGAGCATCGTAGTTATCTTTAGCGGATACAATCGGATCCTTGCGATGCACCTGAACGTCGCTTTGTGGATGGGTCGAATGAATATAAGCGAGGATCTTTTCGTATACCATTTTTATGGCATGCGGGCTTTGTGATTTCGTCAGGTCAGGAATAGCCAGGTAGGTTTTTAGGGCCTCGTCGCCGATAGGCTGGATGTACATTTTCATAATAGAGATCTTTCTCTTCTTGGAGTAATAATAGTTATCTGGAAATGGTGTGTAGAAAAATATTGCTGCTAGGCAGCAAAAAAACCAAAGAAAGAGAAAGTACTAGCAACATAACCTCGCGACGCGAGGGTCAGAGAATTGTGACCGATGTTGACAGCTATCATAAATAATACTTTAACATACTATTTATGGTTACGCAATGTATCATACATAAAAAATACAGTATGCGGCAAGGCATACTGTATTGAATAAATTCTTGGTCGGGGTGAAAGGACTCGAACCTTCGGCCTCACGGTCCCAAACCGCGCGCGCTACCAACTGCGCCACACCCCGATAGGTGTTACTTGAGAAATTATACCCTATAGCAAGGTAAATTTCTAGAGGTTTATGGAAGGAGGTAGTATTTTTTCTCTAAAAACGGTACGATACTTATATGATACAAACGATGGTAGATCGTTTCAGATCTCGTAAACTAGAACGACATTTTGTGGCGGTCCTACTTACTATTGTAGTGGGCGCTATGCTCATAAGTCTTATTGTTGGTTTGCAGCAAAGCGTATGGTTCGATGAAGCCTACTCGATAATGCTTGCTAAGCAGCCGGTCATAAACCTTATTCATTTGACAGCAATGGATACTCACCCTCCTTTTTACTATTTATTACTAAAGGGTTGGGCAAGTGTATTCGGTTGGGGTGAGTTAGCGCTTCGTAGTTTGAGCGTTCTTGCGATGGGTGGCGCGGTGCTATTTGGTGGATTGTTAATAAAACGCCTCTTCGGCGTTAGAGCGGCACTCATGGCGTTGCCGTTTGCAGCACTTTCACCACTTTTGTTGCGATACGGTTTTGAAATTAGGATGTACGCAGTCGCTTCGTTTATCGGCATCGCAGCTACCTATGTTTTAGTATCGGCGATTGAGGTTCGGTCTAAAAACCATCAATGGAAGTTATACGCTCTGTACGCTCTTCTTGTGGCGATTGGTGTTTACACACTATACTACACGGTGCTTCTGTGGCTCGCTCATTTTACCTGGCTTGCTTGGAAGGCCTACAAAGAAAAGAAGCCAATAATCAAGACGCCATGGTTTGTTGCATTTGTCGGGAGCGTACTGTTATTTTTGCCGTGGGTTCCGGAATTTATACAGCAAATTACTAATGGGGCATTGGCGGCAATTTCCCAGCCAATGACTATCGATAATCTCAGTGGTATTGTTTCTTTTGCCTTTATCTATCGCCCAACATGGCAACTGGATGGATTCACCTCGATTGTTATGCTATTCGTACTTATGACATGCGGTATTTTTGCCGTACGAGCATTTAGACTGGCTACTAAAAGAGAACGAGTATATCTTTGGCTTCTTGTACTTTATACGCTCGTGCCGATCGTTCTAATCGCACTTGTTTCACTCTTAAAGCCCATGTATGTAGAACGATATATCTCACACGTTATAATTGGCGTATTGTTATTCATTGGAGTGACGGTGACATATGTAACAAGAAAGGCTTCGCCTCGTACCCTACTCGCAGTCGGTGCACTCTACATCGTCTTACTCCTTGGTGTGGGGCATCTTGCTGATGTCGGTAACTATAACTATCAACGGCTCCAGAAACCTGCCATTAAACAAGCCGTTGCAACGATCGATTGTAGCCAGGACGCTACTGTTCTTGCAGCTGATCCGTATGTTGCTATCGAGCTTTCGTACTACATGCCAAATTGCGAAGTGCGCTTTTACAGTCAGGATGCCGTTCTAAAAGGTGGTTATACGCCACTCTCTGACAGTCCACTAAAGATAGAGCATCCGTCTAAAGAACTGGCTAATAGTCATAAGCTCGTCTACGTCTATTACGACAAAGCAGAACTGACTATGCCGACTAACTTGCTGCAGACGAATCACGAGTCCTACGGACCACTGAATGTCGATACGTTTAGCGCGGAATAACTTTGTTAATGTAAGGGATTTTTAGTAATCCCCAGGTGAAGAGAATACACAAGAGTGACAGTAGCGTGTTTACGAAAATATTTGTCGTGGCTTTAAATAACAATGCACAGAGAACAAGCGGCACGATATGAAGAATGTACGCAGTGAGGGAACGCTCGCCAAGGGTTAGTAGTAACCAGCCAAACCATTTTTTAAGGAATGGCAATACGTATTGAAACAGACTGAGTAGGCCTAAAAACCACAAAAATGATATGGCAACGGTAGCAAGTGTAATGGGCTCTCGACCGAATAAAATGCTTTGGTAGGTGCCTGGAACCTGCGACAATACTTTAAGCTCGGCCAAGATAACAGTTAATAGTGTGATGCTGATAAGGCTAAAACGAAGCATATAACGAAGCTTTTTCGATAACGTACGATAGTATTTTATAAGGGGCTCAAAGTAGAAACCCCCTGCGGCTGGTATGAAGAAGAGGATTTGCCACTGCATCCATTCGATACCACTTCGAGTTCCAATCCCCCAAACCACCATGGAAGCCAGCGCTACAATCCAGTATTTGCCCTTGCGGAGCAACCATATAGCAAGTGGAGATATGACAAGAAATATCGCATACAGATAGAGGAAGTGAGTGAGTGTGTGAACGTAGTCGAGTCGTAGGACGCTAAGAACAAGCTCACTCCAATGATTTTCGGGGATCGGGACGTATGCCATACTGCCTTCGAAGTCAAGAAGCCAGGAGGCGGAAACGAGGAGGAGTGTCGTAATGATCATCCAAACGTATAACATGACACCTCGGGCGACAAGTTTTTTGCTAACCGTAAGTAGCGGTTGATTGCGGTTTTTATAGCCGCGAATATAGCCCACTAAAAGACCGGAAATAATAACAAATCCTTCAGCTGCAGACGACCATAGTTCACCTCGACCGCTCAGTAGCTCAAATAAATTAGGCCATCGCCATAGATGATCGCTGATAATAATGATGATGAAAAACCCGCGAAGATAGTCGAGCGCAAGAATGCGGGAGCTAGTTGCCTTGGGTGTGGTAGCTGTATCCTTCATTCTTCTAAACTGTAACAATACGGCCTTTGTTTTTGCTGAATAAATATGTACTTTGTGTACACTATATAGAAAAATAGTATACTAAATGTATGACAAACGATCTTCCCTATGCAGCATCAGACTTCTCTTTAACAGATAGCGAAGGTGTTGCACGCTCGCTATCCGACTACAAGGGGAAGTGGCTTGTTCTATATTTTTACCCTAAGGATGAGACGCCAGGGTGTACAACCGAAGCATGTAGTTTGCGTGATGCTCGCGATGATATTGCAGCGCTTGGCGCAGAAGTTGTGGGTATTAGTCGTGATGATGCAAGTAGCCACGAAAAATTCAAAGCAAAACATTCGCTTAATTTTACGCTGTTAACAGATCCGGATCATACTGTCATGGACCTTTATGGCGCCTGGGGTAAAAAGATGTTTGGTCAAGAAGGTGTCCTGCGTAAGACATTTATCATTAACCCGAATGGGGAAGTTGTAAAGGTGTATGGACGCGTTACTCCTCTGGGGCATGGTGAGCAAGTCATCGCTGATATCAAAAAGCTTCAAGGTGTATAGTGGGTGATATGTCGGGGTGTGGCGCAGCTCGGTAGCGCGCACCGTTCGGGACGGTGAGGCCGGAGGTTCAAATCCTCTCACCCCGACCATGATTATCTTGGATTAGCGTGGTCGCTTTAGGGCTACTTCACGGGCAAGTGCTGCAAAACGATCTTCAATAACAGTCGGCGTAAAGTCGCCGTATTTTTTTATAGCCGCTTGTTCAATTAAAAAGTCGGCAATGGCAGGGTTTTTTGGTAAAAGTGAACCATGTAGATAGCTGGCGAGCACATTATGATAGCGAGCCCCCTCAGTGTCGTCCTGACCATTGTTGCCGGCGCCTTTTATAACTTTACCAAGTGGCTGTACGTCCTTGCCAAGGAAAGTTTGGCCACTGTGGTTCTCGTAGCCAACAATCTCATCAAATAGTTCGCTCTTTGTGACAATATTGCCAATCAGTCGCTCAGGGCCGGCATGTGTTTCAATGTCTAACATACCAATACCTTCAATTGTATGGCCGTCCTGAGTTTTAAAGAATTTACCGAATAGTTGATAGAGTCCGCAGATCATAAGCATGGGCGTGCCATCGTCTGCAAGATCGTGGAGTCGTGTACCAATTGCAAGAAGGTCTTGCTGAACGGTATCCTGTCCTGAGTCCTGACCGCCGCCTCCCACGATGATATCTATATCAGTAGGAAAAATATCGCCAGGATTATACTCGAGTAGTTTCGGTGTGTATCCATGCCACTCTAGTCGACGCTTTAAAACAAGGGCATTACCCCAATCGCCATAGATATTCATGTCTCGTGGGTATAGTTGTAAAACGGTAAGTTCCTTGTTCATGAGATTGTCTCCACGTCAGTCATTTTAGCCAACTCTCGACGTAAACTAAGCATAGCAGTATAGGTACAAAAGATACGTTTAGGTACAGTGCTCGCGTCTGTGATGAACTGTTGCAAACCTTCGGCCAGATCAGTCGAGACATGCGAAACCTCAACCTCGTCGTATTGTAAACGCAGCGCCATATCGTAAGCCCGAACACCGCTTACCTCCAATACTCCACCTGGTTGCAGACTGTCGAAATCGACGTCCCATAGCCATGACATGTCACGACCGTCGGCGTAATTATCATTGATGGCGATCATCGTTGCAACACCGTCTGGTTTGAATGACGAAAGACTCAAGCGAAAACCACTTGGGTTTTTAACTAATACGAGTTCGAGTGGTTGGCCACCTATAGTAATAGTTTCGCCGCGGCCAAAAGCAGGCGTTACTTTGGAAAGTGCGTCAATAAGTTTTGTCTCATCTAAATCGTTTTTTACAATAGTACGTACAAGTGCTAGGGCTGCGGCTGCATTGTAGATATTATAGACGCCGGAGAGTTCTAGCGTTGCAGAAACGGCATGATCACCCAATTGAAATTCTGCCGTATGGTCCTTTAGACTTTTTAATACAACGTCAGCCGTTAAGGTTGAATTTGCTTTTTTGCTGCCCGAGCGCATGTCGTCGTCATTTGGAAATAGGGCCGTAAGGGTAGATGCTAGACCAAAATAGCTAACCTTTTGATCGTTCAAGACTTTAGCAATGGCAGCGACACGTGGATCTTCACGGTTAAGAACGACCGTGTCAGTGGTAGCAAGTGCGATATAAGCCAAAAGCTTGGCGGTGGCGTCGATCTCTCCAAAACGGTCAAGCTGATCACGCATGACATTGAGTAGTAGGCTGTAGCGAGGTGCGATGGTTTTTACAAAATGTACGGCATGGGCTTCGTCGAGTTCGAGCACCGCTATATCGGCGTCAAGATTGCCATAGTTATCTATATCACCGAGTAGTGCAGCAGCAACGCCTCGAGTAAAGTTACTACCCGTCCGGTTGGTAAAGACCTTCAGCCCTTGGCTCTGGAGAAGCTCTACAACCATTTTTGTTGTAGTGGTTTTACCGTTAGTACCGCTTACTACGACAATACCCTGAGGTAGATCGGAGAGCGTACGCTTGATAAAGGAAGGATCGATCTTTTCGACAAATAATCCTGGAAGCGCAGAGCCGCCGCCGCGCATCTGAGCAATCTTGCGAACTGCCTTGCCGAGTAATGCTATATAAGGTTTTGCCATAGGTCTATTATAGCGTAACCGTAACGCGTGCGTTACAATAGAGGCATGTTTATTGTTGGGATCTTGGGATGGTGGTATGGCCGAGGCTGGGGCATGCGCGCTCAAATGCTGCGCGATAAACTCATGAGTACCTTCGATTATTTTTCTATAGACCTGCTACTTCGAACACTTTTTTCACCGTATAGACAAATATCCGCCGGCAAAGTGCGTGGTGCGCTTGGCGTACAAATGAGGGCATTTGCGGATAGGTTAATCTCGCGCATGATTGGCGGCATGATTCGTCTCACGATGATCCTTATTGGTAGCGTGATACTAGTCGTATACGCTATTTTTGGTGTTATTTTATTAGTAGTATGGGGCGTCGTACCACTTCTGCCGCTTATTAGTATAGTGATGGTGAGCGCGGGGTGGACACCATGATCTCAACAGAGCTAATCTATGGTAGTAACCGGGCTCAAAAAGCTCGAATTGGAGCGGCTATTCGTGGTATATGGCTGCGTCTTATGCTTATCCTTACGATTTTAATGGTACTAGCTGGTGTCGGACTTCTTTTTATACAGATGTCCACTGGTTGGTTGCTTATTGGTTTTGCGGCCGTGCCTTTTATGTTTAAGGAATGGTACGATCATGAACTGCATCATCTGCCTAGCCCTAAAGACCCTAAAACGATTGACGATATTATATCAGGTGATATTTTAGGACAACTTCCCAAGAACCCCACTCCGCGTCATATTGCAACCGCGGTTGGACGTGTTTCGAGCGGACATTTTTTCGGCGCACGGTTTGGTATTACGGCAAAGTTCTTGCAGGATATCTCATCAGAGGATCCAGGTATGACATCAAAAGTTTGGGAAGAAGCACTGGCTATTCGTGAAAAAACAGGTGTGCCGCATCTCACTGGCAGTGTTTTGGCTGTTGCTCTTGTTCATGTTTTTCCAGACTACGAGAGTCTCCTTGCGCATATGCAACTTGACGACGAGGATTTACTGCATGGCGTTCGTTGGCAACAGCATATTCGTGATCTAATTACAAAGCACACCAAACCTCGCCGTACCGGTGGCATCGCCCGTGATTGGTCCTTCGGTTATATTCCGCTACTAACACGCTTTGGTCAGAATATCAGCGAGCAAATATCTCATGGTGGTTTGATTTCAACGGACCTCGAAGCTCATACCCAGGCGCTCGATCAAATGATTCAAACATTCGGCTCTGGTGGTCGTCAAAACGTGGCGCTGGTTGGTGGCGAAGGTGTTGGTAAGACTACGATTGTTCATGCGTTTGCTGAGCGACTACTAGATGCGGAGTCTGACTTACCGGAAAGTCTTAAATTTCGCCAGGTATTTATACTCGACTCTGCTGCTCTTATCGCCGGTGCACCTGGACGTGGAGAGTTGGAGAATCTAGTAATGCAGGTATTGGGGGAGGCGTTTGGTGCGAAGAATATTATTATATGTCTCGATAATGCACAACTATTTTTTGAAGAAGGTATTGGCTCTGTAGATTTAACAAATGTATTACTGCCAATTCTAGAGGCTGGCCGGCTCCGAATTATATTGACAATGGATGAGCAGCGATACCTTAAAATTGGTCAGCGTAATTCGGCACTCATTAATGCCCTTAACCGCGTGAGCGTTGCCGAGGCTAACGAGGAAGAGACGCTAGCAGTTATGGAAGATCAACTTATCACGACCGAATACCAACGCAAGGTTACCTATATGTATCAAGCGCTTAAAGAGGCATATCGATTGAGTCAGCGTTATGTCCATGACCTCTCTATGCCAGGACGAGCTATTAAACTGATGGAATCGGCGGCATCGTATGCTGAAAGTGGCTTGGTTACGATGAACTCTGTCCAAAGCACTATTGAAAAGACGATGGATATTAAGGTGGGCGTTGCAAACGGTCAAGAAGAGCGTGACAAATTACTTAACCTTGAAGACCTTATTCACAAACGTATGATCAATCAGGTGAGAGCGGTGAGCGTGGTAAGTGATGCTCTGAGGCGAGCAATGGCTGGAGTTCGCAATGAGAATCGGCCCATCGGTACATTCCTGTTCTTGGGCCCAACAGGCGTTGGTAAGACTGAGCTTGCAAAGGCACTAGCTGATGTCTATTTTGGGGGTGAAGATAGGCTTATTAGATTAGACCTAAACGAATACGTACGAAGTGAAGATGTAGCACGCCTGATAGCCGATGGTGCCGATGATTCCTCGAGTCTTACTGCGCAGGCTATGAAACAGCCGTTTAGTGTTGTGCTGCTAGATGAGATTGAAAAAGCACACCCTAACGTGTTGACGACCTTATTGCAAATGCTTGATGAAGGGATCTTGCGTGATATCAAAAACCGCGAGGTTAGCTTTAGGGATGCTATTGTCATTGCAACTAGCAATGCCGGAGCGGATAGGATTCGCGAATACATCGAACGTGGCTACCAGCTCGAACAGTTTGAAAAGCCATTCATTGACGAGCTCATTAATAGCAATCAATTTAGGCCGGAGTTCTTAAACCGTTTTGATGAAATAGTGACATTCAAGCCGCTCGGTAAACAGGAGCTGGTACAGGTAATCGATCTTATTATTGCCGGCATCAATAAAACGCTCGCTGTACAAAAGATACGCGTAACCGTAGACCAGGATGCAAAACTATACTTGGTAGATAAGGGGTATGATCCTCGACTTGGTGCGCGTCCAATGAGACGTATAGTTCAGCGAACTGTCGAAAATACGATTGCAAAGCAAATGCTAGGCGGGACAGTTACGGCGGGTGGTACGGTTGCTATTACACTTGATCAAGTACGCCAGGTACTAGATGTCGCTGAACAAGCGAACCAGATTGCAGCAGGCGAACCGCCTGTCGCTCCGCAGGCTTAGCGAATGTCAAGTACGTGCAGGGCCTGACGGAGCTGTTTTCGGTAATAGGCGTACATAGGCGTCATGTGCCCAAGACGCCTAATAGAGCCTCTTAGAACAAGCCACTGAGCACTTTTGACAGGTATAAAGTCTGCCCACTCCACCTCATCGTGCTCAAGCATAAGTGCAGCATCTTCCGTCGATAGCATAATCGCGTAACTATAGATGATACCTCGGCTTGTTTTGTGACGAAGTTTTCCCCAGCGATGATTGTAGCGCGTAGTTCCTAAGAATATCAGGTCGTTAGGGGAGACTATGAGCCCCACTTCTTCTTTAAGCTCTCGTGCAGCAGCAATCTCAGGTGTTTCGCCACTATCAACAAAACCACCCGCACCTAATTCTACAAAACCCGTATGCTGTAAGGTGGTTTGGCTGCGGCGCTGTACTAGTACACGTCCACTCGGAGTAAATACAAAAACATGTGCACCTCGATGCCAATAGCCGTGCTCATTCGCTTCTTCTGGGTTGCTAATCTTGCCGGTTAGTCGGTTCTTCTCATTGATAATATCAATTGGCGAGACCATTACTTAACCAATTCAAAACTATTTACAGCAATAATACCGTCCATTTGGTATTTATCGCTATTCTGGGATTCAAGGTTTCCGGTTATTTTCACTTTTTGATCGGTTCCTTCACTTGAAGTTAAGCTATCGGTTGATCCGCTCAGTCCATAATATTTACCGTCGGTAGCCTGCAGGCCAATAGCACATTCGAGTGTGTTAACGTCACTGTCGCCCTTGTGGGGCAAACAAAGTACCTTTCCTTCAAGGGTCACCGATTGTGGTTGGTTTGTTGGCGGATTAAGGATGTCTTTAACTTTTTGTACGCCACCCAGTAAAAGAAATGCGCCTATGAGTCCGGCAAGCACAGCCAAACAGATGCCCCATATAATTAACTTCTTATGTTTCATTATAAAAATAATACCAGCATTCAACCTATGAGCCAATAAGCACTATCATCATGGATCAGTATCTTACTCTAAAAACAAAGAGTCGTAGGAGAATGATAATGAATATCAGACCCGCACAGATAGCAGTAATCAATCGGTCGCGTTTTGAGCTATCAACTTTTCCTGTAGAACCATACAGTAGCAATCCGGCTAGTCCGCCTGAGGTATTCATAATGACGTCCGTGATGTCTGTTGCGCCTATGGCAAATACAAACTGGGTTATTTCAACGCCAACGCTAAAAATAAATATATAGGTAAGTTTTCGCCATATAGTAGGCTGTTTGAAGTTGATGCTTAGGAGCAGCCCAAAAGGTACAAAAACAACAAAATTGGCGAGCATCTCGCCTAGGTGACTACCGGCAAATGGAATGAGGTTAAGGCTCCTTGTTTGATAATGTATGAGTACCGAAGGAATATCGAACGAAAATTTAAACAAGACCAACCAGAGCAAGGCCATGAGATAGAGGACTAATAATACTTTAGAGAATTTTTTCATGCTTCATTCTGGACGCTCAATAGTTAGTGTAATGGTTGTAAATGAGAGTAGGCTGAAGAGAGAATATCTTATTTGGCGATGTCGAATGGTTGTTTGTGACATCGAAGACTTGTTTTTCTGTAGGCCCTTGGAGAATCCAAAAGTCTTCTCTATGTCTTTCGATAGTGGCTACGAATGTAAAATTTCGTATCGAATATGCGTAACCAAACTAGTAGTGCGCGCCTCGAGTGGCTTAAGTCGCAGGTTGGGCGTATCCTGAAATAATTTAGCCCCACTTCCAATACTTACAGGAGCAATATGAAGCCATAACTCATCAATAAGGTCTGCTGCAAGATATTGATTAACCGTATTTGCACCCCCTGCGATCGAAATGTCCCTGTCTCCGGCGGCAGCCTTTGCGCTTTCTAGGGCGCTATAGATTCCATCTGTTATAAATGTAAAGGTTGTGCCGCCGCTCATTTCGATAGGTTCATGAGGTTGATCAGTTAGCACGAACACCGGAGCGTGATAAGGAGGGTTGTCACCCCACCAGCCATTCCAACCGTCATCATCTGCTTTATCTTTAGGGACGAACATGTTCTTTCCCATGATGAAAGCGCTCGCATCGGTGAGGCTATCAAGTTCTGCTTTGTGTTTCTCTGGCTCATCAAACATCCAATGATGTAAGTAGTTTTCCGGTATGTCACCCATCGGTTTATCAAATCTCTGGTTGGGTCCTGCCACATACCCATCTATAGACATACCAATTCCGCATTTAATTTTCCCCATATTATGTAGTTTACCAAAATTTCTGAGAATAAGAACTGGCAAAATTTGGTGGAAGACTTATCTGAGAGAACATGATGTTTTGAATATTATTTTACACACAGTGCATTGTATGAAATTAGAACAACAACCATTACAAAAGGTGTCTATAGGTAGCTCTCTAAGATGGTTATTCTATTTCTTAATTCGTTCGTATAGGTATTTTCTCTATCGTCAAGCTCTTTAATTGCTTGCTCTAGCTCAACGAGCTCACCTTGAATTATCATTTGGAGGTCTTGTTTTGATAGCTCTCGGCGTGTTGCTTCGGTTGATCCTACGCCAATTGAGACAGTGTTTTCTGGAGCTGGGACCGCGCCCGCGTTATCGATGGCAGAAATAACCCCCTGTAGCGTGGTGGAGGTTAGTTGATCTCGTGCTTTGCGTGCCTTTAGTAAGTCTGTACGAAGCTGATCGATTAGAGTTTGTGGATTGTCATTAAACATAATAATAAATATAACCTGTGATTTTTATATACCACAGAAATGGTACCCCGAGTTGGAATCGAACCAACGACCTTAGGCTTAGAAGTCCTCTGCTCTATCCTACTGAGCTATCGGGGCGCTAGAGTTATTATACCTTATTAATTCTTTTTTGCTTTACCGATAGGGCCTAGATGGGTCTGGTGAAAACCTGTGGTGTGTTTAAGGCCATAGCCTAGAGCACGATCTACAAAGATATGGAAAAGCCAAATCAATGAAATAAAGAGAACAACTTGGTTGGTTGTGGTGATGTAAAGGGCGACGAGCAATGTTGGTCCGATAGGGCTATGGCCAAGATTGTAAACAAGAGCACCTATACGCGTATTGGCCATATAGCCAAGTGCGCTGAGGTCAACGACAATAAAGAGAATGAATAACCAATACCATTGAAAGTTTCCCACCATAACGTAAAAGAGTGCAACAATAACAGCCGCAATAAGATATTCAGTACTGACAATGCGTTTCATGAGTTTTGTTGTTTGCATGGCTTTAGTATAGCAAACTGCTTATGGTTTTACAGCTGCTGCCAAGAATATGTCGACGTATTAGCGTTGTATGTGATAGTTATGCCGAGATCGGGTGCTTGTATTTGCGTCCAAGCGCCATTGAGGATATAAGGAGCCGATGTACGCTTGGTGATGTCGCGATAGGCCGAAAAGCGCGGAGAGACGATTGCCAGGTCTGAGCCAGTTGACGAGTAGCTAGATGCTTGCAGGCCGGTACCATCAAGACGCCAGGTTCGTGCCATACCTTCGCTGATGCTGCGATAGTTTTGAAGAGTTGCATCAACCGTGCCTGTGTGGAGCATAATATTTGCGGCGTAGATGCGAATACCAAGACTCGCACGGTAGGCTACGGCTTTGTCGCCGCGAGTCTTTACATCCGAAATAGTGGCATAATATGGTGAGGCATAGCTATCACTGTTACAAATCCATGACTCAAGTATTAATACATCAGTTGAACCTGCAACGGTGGCGGTCCCTGTCGGATTATAGGTTACATCTACCGCAGAGCTGAGAGCATCGTCTGGATTCCACACATTTATCATGGCGCCAACGTTTTTACTATGTACATACGAGAGAATGCTAGTCTGACGACTGCGTGACGTATGGTAATCATAGCCGAACGTATCTAAAAAGATGCCGCCAGCACCCATTGCGATCTATCCATCTATTTGCGTTTGAATAGTAGAAAGAGGCAAGTTACTTGTAGTAACACCCGTGTCAATATAACCCCAGACTACCGTAGAAGGCGAAATAGCTTTTACTTTCTGGATAATATTTTGTGTACTAGTATGGTAGGCGTTGCCTGAATCTTCGAGACCACCACCAAGTACAACATCGTCGTAACGACACAGAACATCTGCCGCGTAGTCGTCACTATACTGCGTATTGATGATGTTAGGGGGTGAATAAACGATAAGTAGTGATCGGATTCCCGCAGCTACGCTTGGATCATAGGTAATCTTGGCACTTGGAATAGCTCCATCGGCAATTTTCGCACTGGTAATGCTGTTGTCTTGCAGCTTAGCTGTGGTAATTGTACCGTCTGCAAGGGTAGCGGCCGTTACAGCTCCGTTTGCCAATTGACTACTTCCAACAGTATTACTCTTGAGCGCTCCTCCCGTATCAAGCGACTGAGAGAGGTAATCGTTAAGAAGGGCGCCCCATTGCCCCTCGTCACTCCCCGGTACTGGTAATCGTGCCATATATAAAAATGCTTATCCTTACTACTATTATACAAGATACGATATAAAAAATAGACGGGTAATCCGTCTATAAAATTCTCATGTGGTGCGGGTGGGGAGAATCGAACTCCCGTCTCGAGCTTGGAAGGCTTGCATACTAGCCACTGTACTACACCCGCAGGTCTTCAAATTATATCAGGTTTAGCTGTATAATATAAACCATAACCATGAATATTAGTAAGTTTGTAAATGATGCAGACAAGCCGTTTCACTCTAGCGGCTTCGCAGAAGTCGCTAACGGTTCTAAAATGGGCGCAACCAGCGCGGAATCGTTTAATCGTCGCTACCAGATAGACCAGAATCGGAAAATGGTTCAAAAATACCGAGATTCAAATTTGGCGCGGACAGTAATTAACCGAGATATTGCCGGACAGCGGACAGATGACGTTGCGCCGCACGCTCCTCAGGTTCCAAATTCATCTACGTCGACTTCATCACGCCAAAGATTTAATGCCGTAAGCGCACCTAGGCTGGCTATTCCACCTCGAAAATTCTCCGAGCCTAAAGGAAGAACTTATAACCCGTTTGGTTAAGCTGCTTGGTCAATAAGCTCTAGTCGTCTAACGACGGTACGAGGTTTTAGGATTGTACCAGGCGAGAGAACGGCATTGGCGCCGATCTTTGCGTGATCGCCAATAATAGCACCAAAACGCGTACTTCCTGTCTCAATGATTTCGTTCTCAACCCGAATACGAATAGCCTGGTCGTTAGGTGGTCGTTCATTAAAATGGTTGGCCACGATTGCACCAGCTTCTATATTGACGTTAGCACCTATAATGCTATTACCGACAAAGTTAAAGTGGCCAAGCGCGCTTTTATGACCCATTACAGTACATTTAACCTCGCAACTGGCGCCGATGGTAGATTTTTCGCCCATAATAACACCACTTCGCAGTAGACCGTGTTCGCCAATAAAGCAATCCTTACCGATGATCGCTGGTGGTATGATGATGGTGCTCGGGTCGACGATGGCTGTCAAATGAATAGCGACGCCTCCAGATACGTCATACTCTTCTGGTAATGTGTCGAGTAGTTCCCAAATAGTTGATTCTAGGTTGTTGATTATTTCCCATGGTGCGTTGTGCGTTTTAGGCAACCCATCCTTGAACACTGCTTCACAATAATCTTCTAGGTTCATGGGCATATAATAACAAATTATGGGTAAATAAAAAGAAGGTCCGGATAAAGAATCTTATTCTGTGACCAGCTATCTCCTAGGTGAATGGGTATGGAAAGCCGCCCAACGCTGTTAGGCGTCGGGCGGTAACTGGGACGGTCACTTCTGGACGAAATAGCCAGAGTGAAACTTCTTGATGACCGGCCCGCCACGTGGAACGTGACAATGATGCCCCTGAGTTCGTGTTGTGAGAGCCGAGGCGTTGTTTGATAATAATAGAAGACACTCAACAGTGTCTTCTATTGCATAACTTCTATGGGGCGAATGATGGGGATCGAACCCACTACCTTCGGAACCACAACCCGACGCTCTAACCAGATGAGCTACATTCGCCAAACATCAGCTATTGTACCACAGGCATAGCCTCTGTAAAAGAGGCTATTATCGACAAGCCGACCATAGCCTTTGCTGCTCTGATATATAACTAGATTTCTCGGATTGTTTCGATCTCAGCGCCAAGGGTATTAAGACGATTGGCAAAATCTTCATATCCGCGATTGATGGAATAGACATCGCGGAGCGTTGAGACGCCAGGCGTTGCCAGCATAGCTAATAGAATAACAACAGATGGACGAAGCGCCGGAGGTGCGACAACGTCAGCTGGTTTCCATTTGGTTGGGCCTGTAATGTAAACGCGGTGTGGATCGACTAGCTCTACGTTTGCGTTGAGCTTGGTGAGTTCGGTGAAGTAGATAGCACGATTTTCGTAACTCCAGTCATGAACAAGCGTACGGCCATGAGCAACTGTGGCAATAAGGCCAAGAAACGGTAAGTTATCCATGTTAACACCTGGGAATGGCATGCTGTGCAGTTTGTCTTTTGGCGCATGTAACACGGAATGCTTAAGGGTAATATCTACAAGTCTCGAGTGGCCGTTGCGGGCTTTGTATTCATCGGTAATATCATGCTGAAGACCCATGCCGGTAAGAATTGCTAGTTCAAGTTCGATAAATTCGATTGGTGCGCGGGTAATAGTTATCTCAGAATCAGTGACAATACCAGCTGCAATTAGACTCATAGCCTCGATAGGGTCTTCACTCGGGAAGTACTCGACATCTTGATCGATCTTCTTTTTACCAGTGATGGTTAGCGTAGTAGTACCGATACCCTTGATTTCAACACCTAACTTTTTAAGGAAGAAACAAACGTCCTGAACCATGTAATTAGGGCTGGCGTTACGGATAGTCACTGTACCGTCATAAAGAGCCGCTGCCATAATGACGTTCTCGGTCACTGTGTCGCCTCGTTCTGTAAGAAGAATGGTTTTTTCTACCTTCTTTTCTTTGACGACTGCATGATAATAGTCGGTGTTTGGCTTGGCTTCGACATCCATTCCGAATGGTGCAAGACCTACAAGATGAGGTTCGACGGTGCGTGTACCAAGGTTACAGCCACCGGCAAAGGGCAATTTGAAATCCTTATATTGGTGAAGCAGAGGCCCTAGGAACATAATAACCGTACGAGTTCGCTTGGCGGCTTCAATATCCATTTTTTCGAGTTCAAGACGACGCGGTGGGGTAATCTCAAGATCATTCGAGTCACCAATCCAGCGAGTCTTAACGCCGATACTCTGAAGAACCTCAATAATACGGTTTACTTCTTCGATACGAGCTACTCGGTGGAGTGTCGTCTTGCCTTTATTAAGGAGGGCTGCACATAAAAGACCAACAGCGGCGTTTTTGCTCGTCTTTACCTCAATAGAGCCAGAGAGCTCCTTTCCGCCATGAATGCGAAAGTTGATTTTACCTGTTTGGTTTAAGGTGACAATATTGCTTGAAAGAACATCGCTAATACGAGCAATCATCTCAAGGCTGATATTTTGGCCACCCTTTTCAATACGGTTAACCGCAGATTGGCTAGTGCCGAGTTCTTTAGCTAATTCCGCCTGTGTAAGGCCTCTATTAGAACGTGCTTCTTGGATAAGCGTACCGATTTTGACTTTGTAATCATCATTACTCATGCATTTATTATATCACATACGATATAAAGTAAATACTATTCTACAAGGAAGTTCTCTGATTGGAAATTGAGAACGCTACCGTGTATAGTATAGACATGATCTAATTACTTGCCAAGCCACAACACCTTCTTTAAACCTAAATG
This sequence comes from Candidatus Chromulinivoraceae bacterium, assembly GCA_035478595.1. Lineage (NCBI taxonomy): Bacteria > Candidatus Babeliae > Candidatus Babeliales > Candidatus Chromulinivoracaceae > Candidatus Chromulinivoraceae bacterium. The sequence goes on along the minus strand of DATIJL010000007.1, from coordinate 24,973 downwards.
AAAGGATTTCCCATGAACGACCAGATCGTGGCTCAACTAATTAACGGCGAGGAACAGCGTGAACGCGACGGCCTCGAACTTATCCCAAGCGAAAACTATGTGTCACGTGATGTGCTAACGGCGCTTGGCAGTATTTTTACTAATAAATACTCTGAAGGCTATCCGGGTAGACGATATTATGGTGGCCAGGAATTCACCGATCAAGTAGAGCAGCTTGCTATCGATAGAGCTAAGCAGCTATTTAAGGCCGATCATGCCAATGTGCAGCCTCACTCAGGGGCGCCAGCTAACGAGGCGGTATATAACGCATGGCTTGAGCCGGGTGATACGGTACTGGCCATGGATCTTTCACATGGCGGTCACTTAACACATGGGGCACCAGTAACTCGTAGTGCGCAGCTGTATAACTTTATTCGTTACAAGATGAAAGACCCTGCAACTGGTGAGATCGATTATGACGAGCTCCGTTGCTTGGCTCAGGAACATAAGCCAAAGATCATTCTAGCTGGTTACAGTGCCTATCCTCGCGAGCTAGACTATAGTAAGTTTGCAGAAATAGGTAATGAAGTTGGTGCGATGCTTATGGCAGACATGGCCCACGTTGCCGGGCTTATTGTTGGTGGTGTTGCCAAGAACCCATTCGATTACGGGTTTCATGTTATTACAACCACGACACATAAGACACTACGCGGCCCACGTGGAGGTATGATTCTTTCTAAGGGCATAGTAGGTAATCCGCTTAAAAAACCAGAAAAAACGCTCGAGAATCTTCCGACGCTTATTGATCGATCTATTTTCCCTGGTATGCAGGGCGGTCCACATATGCATAGTATCGCTGCTAAAGCTGTTGCATTCGGTGAAGCACTTAAACCGGAGTTTAAGGAATATGCAGCGCAAATCATAAAGAACGCTACGACACTTGCTGATGAACTGCAAAGCCGTGGCTTTCAGCTCGTGACTGGCGGTACGAGCAATCACCTAATTCTAGCGGATGTTTACAAGAGTTTTGGCATAGATGGCAAGGTAGCCGAACGCGCGCTTGATAAAATTGGTCTTACGCTTAACGCGAATGCTGTTGCGGACGACCCTCTGCCTCCATTTAGGCCAAGTGGCATTCGTCTCGGTACGCCAGCCATTACTACTCGTGGTCTCAAGGAAGAGCATATGGAGCAAATTGCCGACTGGATGAAACAGGCAATTGATGCGCGTGACAATGACGATGTGCTTGCCGGACTTCATGAAGAAGTTAAGGCTTTTGTGCAGCAGTTCCCACTCCCAAGTGATCAATAGCAAACTTTATTATTCATTACTAATTACTAAAAGCAACCACGTACTGTGGTTGCTTTTAGTAATGTTTTTTTGTGGGTTAGATGAGGTAGATGATGTCAATAAAAAACATATCGCTACCATGAGCGATATGTTTTTTACAAGCCTATTCTCAACTATGAACAAGTTGGAGTTGCAGCGTTTGAGCCTGTTGTGGCGGCTCCGGTATATACGTAGACGGCTGCTGGCGTACCGAGACTGTTATCCCAGTAGGCAACACATCCTCCTGTACCACCTGCATTTGGAAGATACTGAATGGTTTTACCATCAGAGGCAGATGTAGTCAATTGAAGACTATTAACGGTTACACCGGTTGGGATACGAGTAATGCCACCGGTCCAAGCGGTCAAGGTAGCGGCGGATGGATATGTACCGTTGCCTGCGCTAGTATCCGCAGCGTACGCTTCAACGATCTTCTGGACGCCTTCAGCGTTAGACTTTGCTGTCGATGCTTGGGCGCGCTTTTGCACACCGTTGTAGGCCACAATCACAATGGCAGCCAAAATGGCGATCACGACGATCACGATCAAGAGCTCTACGATAGTGAAACCGCGGTCCTTTTTCATGGTTTTTAGTTTACTAAAAGTCATTTTTCTGTTGCCCCCTAATTATTTAATTACAATCGTATGTTCGTATGATACTATTCTTATTTTATAAGCGCAAGCACTTTCTACATTTATGTGTGTATAACATGTGTTAGTTTGGAATGTAGGAGAGATATACAGCGAACCATATATTGCTGCCGGCCACAAAAAGAATGTTTCCACTGGTTGAGATGTCAACACGTCCGAACGCCTCATTAGATGGTGTAGCGAATAGCTCTTGACCGGGAGGTAGGTAACCGGCTGGAAGGGTGGCGATGGTATTTGTGCCCGTGGCGGTACCACTTTTTATAAGACCACGTATGGTTACAACACCATCAGCTGCTTTTGTATATTGCAGGTTTGACCAACCGCCGGCGTAATTTTGCCAACCGTTTTGAAATGATGAGGGTGTACTCCATGTTCCCGTTGTACCTGGATAGTAGAGAGCCTGTAGACCCAAGTATGTTGTTGGCGGTGAGCCTCTTTCTTGGACCGATCCACTACTTGTCACTTGGAAATCCGCCCAGCCATTAGCCCCTGCAGGGAACATATGGGCGGTAGTAGGGTAGTAAGAGTTTGATACGTCACTCATTTGGTTAGTGATTGCACCAGCTGTACCTGCTTTCGCTAGCCCCTGTAAAGCAACGCGTCCTTGGTTATCTAGTAATGTATGTACAGTTTCATATCCACCCGCCCAGTTACTCCACCCATTATAGAAGGGCAGTTCATTCCAAGTGGAAGTACAGCTTGACGGAACAAAGGAGATACTGTCAAGAGAGATCCAACCATTACTGCCTGATACAAAGTTTACGTCACCATTTGCCATAATATCAATGCGGCCAGTAGCGTTGGGGCTGGTTGCTACTTGAAATGCAAGCTCTCCCTTTGGCCGGAAGCCAATAGGTAAGCTGCCGATGGCTGTCCAGCCGCCTGTACTCCCGCTCATGACGAGTCCTTTAAGGAAAACTCGACAGCTACTTGTTTTTGTGAATTGAGCGGTATTATAACCACTGCCGAAATTTGTCCAACCGTTCTGAAATGGAAGATTGGTCCAGAGTGGTAGGGTTGAGGAATTAGTACCATAGCTTGATGTATTCGCTCCATTAGTTGCCGCAACTTTGATGGATATCGTATCACCTCTGTTAGCACTGATAGTATAGCTGGTTGTTGAACTGCTGAGTGTGGTATTTGTCCAGCTTCCACCGTTAACGTTATACGAGACAAGGTAGTTGGTTGCCGATGGAATGCCGGTCCAACTGAAGGTTGCCTGATCGGGGACTGGTTGTGTACTAGTGATGACGGGTGTAGTAAGAGGCGAGGCGTCAGTATTAATACTATTTAACTTTGCCGCTCGAAGTGAGGATGTGGTGGTAAACGTTTTACCTGCCGTTGTTTTGCTACCCGTAATAGTAACGTTAATCGCCGTTGCTGAGGCTGCATTTGCCGCACCCATGTCGGTGGAGCTGGTGGGATCGGGGAAGTACTGGACATTGAGTGAGCTGATATTATCCATAACACGTTCGTCCTCAGTTTGACACTGCGAGGAGACATAGCCGGGGCTACAAGAGTTTTTTTGCCATGGATAGTAACTTGAGCTATAGGTACAAATTGTATTGGCATCGGGACTACCCGTGTTAAGGTTCCATGGAGGTACATAGGTACGGCGCCAGAGCGTATTGTTATTAATATAGTAAATAACACGAACTGAGAATGCACGGTTTGATGTCTGCGTGTTATCGCATGGATTTGGCTGGTTGTCATAATATATCAGCCAGCGATCCCACGTGTGGGGGTTACTATCTGTAGCGAGCGCATTTAGAATGAGTGTGTTTGAAGTATTACTAAAAGCTGCCGTGCCTGTATAATTGTTGTCGCTACCTTGTGGTGAAGGTAGGGTACCGGTAGTTGTAAGAAACTTTGCGCTTAGTTTTACATCCTGCTCTATGCGATCGAGCGCATTTTGAGAGTCGTATGTTACGGACGTTTGGTCGCGTGTGAGAAGGACTTTGCCGACGATTGTGATCATAAGAGCGATAAAGCCACTAATTGCAATAATAACGATTGGCGCAATAATAAGTATCTCGATGAGCGTAAAGCCGCCCTCTTTTTTTTGCTTGAATTTAGTCATTAACGAAGAGGGCATGTACTACTCCTATTTGTGGATTACCGTAATTAACAGTTACCGTAACCTTTGTTACATCTACTGAGGTGCCGTAGGGGCAGGTAAAAGATACTGATACGGAAGGACTTGGCAGATTGCTACCACTAGGGATAGCTGGGGTAGGAGTTGGCGTTACGGCAGTGCAGGGGTTAGTCGCTTGGGGCGAATATTGTCTCAGGATGTTATAGGCGATATTGCTTGCCTGTGCTTGTTCGCGTGCTTTTTCGTTATCTTGAATGACTACGGAGTAAAGCTGATAGCCAGTGGTTACGAAAGCCGTGGCAATGAATAGACTAATAAGCAGTTCGACTGCAGAAAACCCTTTGGAATTAAAATTTAAAAAACGTATCATTGGTGTTTACTCGTTACCTTTTGTGTACCTGACGTTGTTTCGAGCGCATAGTAAATATTGAATTTGCGACATTCGGTTGTTGCAGACGAGCCCGCAGTAGTACATAGACCGCCACTGTCGGTGAGCGGCATGTAGACGAATGTATTAATGTTGGGTGTCGGAGCTGTAGTAGATGTTGCTACTGTAAAGCTCAAGGCACCGGATGTACTGACGTTAGGCGCCCATAGGTCTTTTGTATCGAGGTCGGGGAGGAGCGTTTGAATTTCCGACAGAGTATTAATGTCATTAGTACCTGGATACTGGCCTGCACTTGTTGTGGATGTACCAGCTTCGTAGTACGTTTCAAGTTGTTGTGCGATAGCGTTAACGTCGGATTTACGCTGATCGTCGCGTGCGTTAGCTTGATTTGAGCGAAGGTTAACTACGGCAATGATAATAAGCATTACCATTATAGTTATGGTAATAAGGAGCTCAACAAGCGTAAACGCTGCGTTACGTTTCATATCTTATAGCATAAGAGGTTTGGTGTCTGTGTGCAAGCAGTATTATATTTCAAGTGGTTCTTGTTCAATGGTGATGCGAAACTTATCACGAATAGCGCCCATTATCTCATCACGGGCAGCGGCGAGGTCGGCGTAACTCTTAGCTGATTCGTTTATAAGTACGAGGGCATTTTTATCATGAATATGCATACCATGGAGCGTTTGACCGCCCAGACCCGCTTCCTGTATGAGCCAACCGGTGGGAACCTTAAAACGACCATCGGACATGTCATAGGTTGGAATGTCCGGGTATTCCTTTTTAAGATCAGCTAATTGCCAATCCTCGACAATAGCATTTTTGAAGAATGAGCCAGTGTTCGGTGTGACCGTGGGATCTGGTAGTTTGTTTTTGCGGATTTCGATAACAGCATCACGAATAATTTGCGGAGTGTAGAGTGTGATATTGTGCTGATCAAAATAATCTTGAATAGCAGCATAAAATGGCGGCTGTGGAGCTGTTTTATATAGCTTAATAGTGATGGCTGAAATAACATAACGGCCCATTTCAGTACTACGGAAGATGCTATTACGGTAGGAGAATCCACAGTCGCTTGCCTCGAGGATGATAAAACGATCGTTTTCGATGTCGTATGCGTCGACCGAGACGAGGGTATCGGCAATTTCCTGCCCATATGCGCCTACATTTTGCACCGGCGCTGCGCCAGCGGTGCCAGGAATGGCTGACATGGCCTCTATGCCGCTAAGGTTCATGTCTACGGTACGTTTGACGGCTTCGTCCCAATTTTCGCCGGCACCTATTTTGAGTGTTGTTGCACCCGGTTCATCCTGTATGACTTCAAAACCTGGTATACGGTTACGAATAACGATACCGTCAAACCCCTCATCGCGTACAATAACGTTACTGCCACCACCCAGAATGAAAATGGCGAGACCTTGTTTTTTTGCGTTTCGACAAATCTCCTGGACGTCAGCGGCTGTGTGAGCATCGGTCATAAAGCGGGCATTACCACCTAGTTTCATGGTGGTGTAATTTTTGAGAGGGATATTGGTATGAATGTCCATTTGATTTGATTATATCCCAGAAATATCAACTTATATACTATAATCTAGGAAGTATGCGCCCGTAGCTCAGCTGGATAGAGCGTTGGTTTCCGGTACCAAAGGCCGGGGGTTCAAATCCCTTCGGGCGTACCACGACATTATTTTTGTTATATAACAGGTTTTCTCATGGCAGACGCTATCTGCGACTCAGATAGTGCAGCATTGAAAACACGGACATCATCGATGGTCACATCAGAATCCTCATATGTCGTAGCCGACCAGCCAGCCACAAATAGGCCGTCACCAGGTGAAATAGTTCCCGAGGCCGTGACGGTAGCTATAAGTAATCCATCTTTGTATAGTTTTATCTGAGAGGTGTCATAGGTGAGGGCGATATGGGTCCATGTACCAACGGTGAGTGTCGGACCGTATACAGGTGTTAATGTGCCTCCGAGCCTAATATCTACCTGGAGAATATTGGAGGTACCAAAATCGGCTCGTTGTGTAAAAATAACGATGTCGGAATTTCCCCCATTATCCATAAAACCAAATGCCGCATGAGTCGTATTGATCGTAAGGTTAAGTGGCTGTATCCATGCCATGATTGTCACAGAACTTGCTGGGGCGGTAAGCGCAGCTTTTGCACCAAGCGACGCGGCTGTATTTGTAAGGCCAAAACCACTATGGCCGGCGCCCCACGAGACCGTATTGAGACTCATGGTATGACCGTTACCTGAGGCGTCGGCCGTTGTTGATCCGCTTCCCTCAGAGAATCCGTAGGCGGCAAGCAGTGATGATGTTGGTAGGGGGACTGTTTGCGCTAATATGACGCTCCGCATAGATCCTGGCACTAGAATCCTCCGGGCCCAGCGGCCCCGTACCATGTTACGCCGCCGTCTACCGTATCGAGTAGAATCTTATCCATTTTGCCAGCTGCTGTGGAAAGGATTGGTGCTCCAGGTGTGCCCCAATTAAGTGATCCTGGCCAAGTGATCGTATGTGAGCCTGTACCGTCTTGAAATACATAGAGCAGAAGCGAGCGATACGAACCACCCGCAGGGCTCGCGAGAGTTACCGTGCAGGCTGCAGTGAGGGTAATCTTTTGAACATTGCCGCTTGCAAGATCTATAGTGACAGCCGCGCCAGAGTTCCCAATATCATGAAATGTTTCGCCGCCGCCATTTGTTGGCGTGACAGTGTTGCTATCTACATATGTCTTACTTGCAGCCTGGTTGCTAGAAGCTGGGGCTGGAATGATCGGTGAACTGGTAAAAGTTTTTATACCCGCAACCGTTTCGTTTCCTGTGTTGTGGATGACAGTCGTATCGTCGGCTTTTGCCGCGAGTGAACCAGTGGTCTTAAGCGAGCCGTCGGAGTTATGCTCAACACTCAAAAAATCATTGAGAACATTACCCCATATATCCGTATCGCTACCTGGTTGTGGAAGTCGCGCCATATAACCCTTACTCCTATAACACCTTACTACCCTAAGTGTAACAAAAGCCTTATGTTTTGTAAGCTATAATAAAAGCATGCTTAAGATCTTTCGACGCAAACGTCACGTGTTTCTGTTTGTAGCGGGGCTAGTGGTTATAGTGGCTATTGCAAGCGTACTGTGGCCTATGTTTAATCATTCAGGTACGCCACCTGTTACGAATGTTCCGCAAAAACAGGTACAACCGGTTCAACCTAAACAAGTGGTATCCACGCCCGTGCCTGTTGTGCATGATGTGCTAATTCCACCAGTTGTAAATGGTTATGCGCCAGTTATTAGTCGAATCGACACAAAAGAGCCCGTCGTGTTCTTGGGAATAGATGATGGTGCAAACAAGCAGGCGTTTGAATTACAGATGATGAAAGATAATAATATTAAGGCGTCGCTTTTTTTGGCGGATAGCTTTATTCACAGTAACCCAGGTTTTTTCAAGGATTTTATGGGTGAAGGATCGCTTATTGAAGATCATACAGTTGATCATAAGGATTTAGCGCTCATGTCGTACGAGTCCCAAAAGCAAGAGATCTGTGATCAAGCAGATAAAGAACTGCAGTATTATGGACGACGGCCTATAATTATGCGACCGCCTGGTGGCAACTATAATAAAGATACACCACGAGCGGCTGCTGCATGCGGCATGAAAGCAGTGGTGCAGTGGATCGCAAAAGCTAATGGTGGATCAATGCAATATCAGATTGGGCATGGTCTGAGGGCGGGTGACATTGTCTTAATGCATTTCAGGCCCGAATTTAAGAGTGACATGCAGTCCTTTTTGGATGCCGAAAAGGCTGCGGGACTTCATACTGAACTTCTAGAAGATTGGCTCCCATCCTGATTATTTTTCTCTTTTATCTGGTATAATAAGCCCTGAGTAAATTTGCACCCGTAGCTCAGTGGATTAGAGCACTGGTCTTCGGAACCAGGTGTCGTAGGTTCGAATCCTACCGGGTGCACCAGAATTGATTATTAATTATGAATACATTAAATACTATTGGACGGCAATTCGCTGACGCACTTCGCACTGCTGCCACTCAGACAGATATTGCCACTAGTGTTTATAATAATGCCCAAAAAATCCATGTAACAGGCGCTGGCCGCACGCTAACATTTGCGTACGAGCAGCTTCGTAATGCAGCCGAGTATACCGAAGAGCATCTGTTACTCCAGCGTGCCGCACAGCGTTTTTACCGTCGCGTTTTTCTTTCGCACGATGTTGTCGTAGTGCGTGAAGCTGGTGAAGAGCTTATTACTGAGCTGACGCTTGCTGGTTATTTACAAAACGATACTGTTACAACTGACACGGTGGCGCAGATCAACAAACTTGCAGAGGAATATTATGTAGCTCATCTGCAGTTTAAAAAAGATGCCTGGACGCTAAATGTTCTGGCAGTAGAAGTTGAGCGACTTGTAAATAGTGATTTAAAACGCGATGTATTCACGCAGTTTTCCTACGATTACTTTGTTCGCACGATCGATCAGCGCAAACTGTTTGGTCAATCTGTTGGTGAGTTTGAGATTGCATTATTTGTAGCAGTCCACCGTGCGCTTTTAAAATCCGATCCTGCCACTATTCGGACGGCACTTTTGCATAGATATCAACAACGGCCAGATTCTGGTGCGTTTGTTCAGACAAATAAAATGATTGATGCTGTTTTGGACTCTCCTGCAACTGATAAGATATACCGTCTTGTGAGTAGACGCGGTGCAGCACTCCGTATTTTGTGGCGCATGATTGATGAGCATGAGGATGCGGTGAATCTACTGGTATCACGAGAGCAGTTCCTCTCGGCATATGAGGCCCAAATAGAAAGCGAATACTCACGCATTAACGGGCGCATCAACCGTGGAATCATCAAGAGTGTTATTTTCCTGATTATCACCAAGGTGCTTATTGGTATGGCTGTTGAGGTTCCGTATGACTATATTGTAAGTGGCGCGATCGTTGTGCTGCCGTTAGCTATTAACTTATTGTTCCCACCAATTTACATGATATTACTACGATTTACACTGCGGCTTCCAGGGCAGGCGAATGCACAAACATTAACGGACATTACTGACCATCTGTTATATGGAGATGAAAACTCCGTTGAGGCTTCATACCGAAGTACTGGTCGTGGGTTTGGACTTGGATTTAATATTGCCTACGCGTTCTTCTTTATCTTGGTATTCGGTGGTGTTGCTCTATGGCTTATTACGCTTGGTTTTTCACCACTACACCTTTTGGTATTCTTTGTTTTTCTTTCGACAGCAAGCTTTCTTGGTTTTCGACTGTCTCGGCAGATTCGGGAACTGGAGGCAACGGAGAGTCGCCAGGACGGCATCTCAGTTATTCGCGACTTCCTTTATATTCCGTTTGTAGTGGTTGGTCGATGGATGAGTGAAAAATATTCTCGCGTAAACATTGTCGCTATGATGCTCGATATGGTAATTGAGCTTCCACTCAAAACAGTACTTCACTTGGTCCGTCAGTGGGGCGCGTTCATCGCCAGCAAAAAAGACGAATTGTAGTTATTTTAACGTAGCCGCTTTGTCATCTGTATCATTGATTTTTACGATTTGTCGGTAATTGACAGGCAGTTTTTCTAAGCATAAGCTTAGAATATAACGTAAATAGGGCGATAATTACGCATGAAAATTAAAAGATCCATAACAACTTTGAGCGTCGTAGCCTTTGCATCCATTCTTGGAGTGGGGACTGGCATTGCCGTTTATGCGCAGGATGGCACTAACATGGATAGAACGAACACTACCACACCAAACTCATCAGAGTCCACATCAACCACCACAGAACGAACTGCGGAGCAGCAAAAACTGGAAGCTGCAAAGGAGGCCGAAACCAAGGCGCGTACTGAGGCTGAACAAGAAATCCAGGTGGCAAAAGATAAAGTCAAAACGGCTGAAGATCGTCTATCTGGCACGCGTCTTAAAACATGCCAAGCTCGTCAAGCGGCAATTACTAAGATTATGAAAGATGCTGCACAGCACGGTACAGACCAAATTACGCTATTCTCTACAATTACGACGCGTGTCGAGAATTTCTATAAGAGCAAAGGCAAGACGCTTTCTAATTATGACCAGCTTGTGAGCGATGTAACCGCTAAACAAACAGCAGCGCAGGCGGCAGTTCAGACGGTAAAGACGGCCGACACTCAATTCGACTGTAGTAGTGCTAACCCTAAAGCCACCATCGATGTCTTTAAGGCTGAAATCAAGGCTCAGAATACTGCAATTGAACAGTATAGAACAGCGGTCAAGAATCTCATTGTTGGTATTAAGTCAGTTCAAAGTACAACCTCAACGGGGAATGGAGCATAGTCATGCGTAAGAATCAGGGTTTTGCAATTATGGAACTGGTCATTGTGGTCTTGGTTATCGCTATTATTGGTGCGCTTGGAGTCATTGGCTACAGCCGCTGGAAAGATGCTAATACCACGCAAACTGCCAGTACTTCAGGCCAGCAACAGGCGATGACAGCTCCAGCTGCACCACAGGTGCAATCCACTCAAGATCTAGATACCGCCTCGAAAGCACTCGATCAGTCAACGGTTTCAAGTAGTAGCGTAGATCAGTTGACTTCACAAAGTAGCGCGTTTTAGTGCTTATTAACAGGGGCTGAAGTGTTTACAAAACAGCCCCTGTCTGCTATAGTCTTTACAGTTATGGGCCAGTAGCTCAGCTGGTTAGAGCACCTGCCTCTTAAGCAGGGTGTCGAGGGTTCAAGTCCCTCCTGGCCCTCCAAGCAAAGAACGTCGACATTTTCGCTACCGGTCGGCGTTTTTTGTTTGGTTCAGTTTTAGGAAGATGTGTTTTGAGTAGGGTATATTTGCCTCTTTTTCTCAATGATTATTCATACGTGCTGTCTGCTATACTAAAACTAAATGACTTCACTGCATCGATATAAACACCAAAAAGCGCGTAAAATACTCACTGTCAAAAAAGCTCTCAAGCCAAAGATTGTTGACAGACTCGTTTATATTGCTGCGATTATCGAGCCTTTATTCTCCTTCCCACAGGCGTATCAAATTTTTCATGACAAGGCGGCAGTAAGCGTATCAATACTTTCATGGCTAGGCTTTGAGATTATGACTCTTGTCTGGCTATGGTATGCCATTGTCCATAGAGAGAAGCTGATACTTATTTATCAAGGACTTTTCTTTATTATAGACGGCTCGGTATTAGTAGGTGCGATTTACTATGGCGGGAAGCTATTCTAGTTGTGATACCAGCTTTTTGCAATTGATAGTGTTTTTGAAAAATTACTTGAAGAACACATCAAAGCCCATGGATTGATCGGTAAGATGTGAATGAGACCGTTTCAAAAAATAGCGAATTGCCCGCGCCTGGAGAGGCGATGTCTTGAGGATAAATCTATCTCGTTTGCGGTAGGTGGATGACTCTCGTAGGATAAGCTTAAGTGATCCTCGAGGTGGCAGGCGCTTCATTGTACGAGAGAGTAGCGTCGGTATTGAATAATGTTGCGGATACATTTTTTCGTACACGTGAACTTGCTTTTGAAGTTTAACTCGCTCATCTTCTGTAAGGCCAATCAACATGTATCGGCGCAGTTGTGCGAATATAGCAAGTGTGGCGTACTCAAACTCAAGCGAGTGAATAAGCTCTGATTGTAGGTGAATTTGCCGGGCGATAGTAATCATCTTTCGTACCGCATTAGCAGCCTCATCTCCATCTCCAATCGCTTTTTCGGGCCTTGAAACTAACATACAGTGTAGCCATATGACTGGAGGTGAGAGCAGGATCTGATCCCAAGTCAGCCAGGTAAGCGGCGGAATGCGAGTCCGTCGAAAGTAGAGGCTCTTTTGAGCTATTTCCGGGAGGTAGAGACCCTTTTTAATAGCAATGTCCGATAGATGTAAGAGCTCGATAAAACGAGGCACGTCTTTAATGCCGTGACTATCGCAAAAGTTGGCAATAGCCTCTTCGACTGGTTGTCCACAACTGATCGCTAGAGTTACTTCGGTGTTGAGCTCGTTCCAAAAAGAACTATCATTTAAATAAGTGATGTTCGACCATGTTTTTTTGGCCCAACCACCCGTTTGACACCATACGTGTATGCCGACGATATTTTCTGCAGTTTTTAAGCTTGCAAGATAGTTTGCATAGTCCCAGCCAACAAAAGAGGGATATAAACCCATGCCTTCCCATTCTCTACGAGTCTGAAGTTCGATTAATTTTTTGTGAGAACTTGCAAAAAATAAGGGATTAAGGGGTAAATAGCGCATGAAATCAGTGTCTCCGTATTTGATACTAATAATAAGCGCATCGCTCTTGATTGACCCAAAAACTGTATCGAATGTTTTTTCGTTCCAGATAAGGTCGCCAATTTTATAAACCCCAACGGTCCAGGTGCGAAAAATAAGTGTTTTATGGTGAGATTCAAAGATGGGGAGGATTTGTTTTAGTAGGTCATTTGCCTGATGAGGAGTCTTAAGTACGAGCTGGCTTAAGAAGGTTCCCGTCACATCTTTGCCGTCATTCTCGCCAATTCGTAGGATAATACCATCAATTTGTGGATGCTGCTTGAAAAGAGTATTAAGCGCATCGGCGAAAAAATCACTAGGCGCTATGCCGTGCACGTTCATGTACTGAGTGATATCTGGGTTAAGGAAAAGGTAGTCAGTGTTAAGATAGAGTTGTAATTTCTTCTTTTGGGCGATCGCAAACAATTGGGCGTAAAGGTTCTGATAGTCGGAAATAAGACTTTTAAGTTGAGAATTATAAAAAGGAAACGATATAAGATGTGCCACATCATCAATACTTAGACCGGTATACCCCAAGCTTGCCACGCGGGTGGTGTATCGTTCAAAACGTTCTATGATCCGTTTTTGAACGGTATCGTTTAGTTTTCCGTTGGTTTCTAAACTTGAAAAAACGACTTTCGACCAGTTAACAGTGCTGTTCTCTGTCTTTTCGATAAAAGGTCCTAAGGCGTCGATAATGGCGAACTCTTGTGCTCGGACGGAGGTTTTCATGCTCTTTTTAGTATACCACTGTAGATTTAGTGATATATTTGTTGACGCTGATATATACTAAAAAAATGAGTAAACAAACGAAGGAAACGGAAATTCTTGAGTTCCGAGTTGAACTTTTAAAAGAACGTATCTACGCAACCTTTGTATTGCTTGCGGTCCTGCTGACGATTGACGTTGTTCACACTTCACCGCTTCGGGCTGTGACGGTACTGGGTGGAGCAACTCTTTCTTTATGGGCGGCGAGCCTGGTAGCTTCTCGAATGTCATACCGCATCGTCATGGGGCGAATTGAGAGTGATAGGAAGTTGAATCTTCGTTTAGCTCAACACCGTCCACTTATTTATGCGGCATTGTTTCCGGTATTTATGGCAACGCTAGCACTTATACACATTATTTCTTTGGCGCTCGCCTTGGATGTCGCCGTCGGAGGTTTGGTACTACTCTTAGTCACGTGGTCGCTTTTGTCGGCAAGAGCAATCAGAGCAGGACGATTTGCGACAATCGTCCTTGCTGGTGTCGAGCTTTTTATTGGGTTAGTGGTGATAGGTTTAAAACTTATCGCAAGTCATTAAGCATACTAGGCGTGGAGAAATTTAAGAAGGTCGTAAACCATGAAGGCTGGCCAGACGATAGCCTTTAAAATACCAAGTACACCAACCCAGAATGAACTTGCATACTGAATATAGTAGATAATTGCACCAATCATGCCAAGACCATACACAGCGCCACCCCCGCCGCCGCGGTATTGTCGTTTGTTTTCGTGCATTTCCTTCATCTCTATCTCCTTTTTCTTTCAGTATAGCAAATAAAATAAAAAGAGCAGTGCGCTAGATCACAGCTAAAGATAGCGAGCTCCTAACTTACGTTTGTCAATATAAAATAGCTAGCGGAGTAGCTAGCTATTTTATATTGAGTGTTATGCTTCTTCGTGCGCCTGGGCTGCTTTCTGTTTTTGTTTGCCTTCCCAGGTAGAGCTATCGACTGCTAGCCAAATAAGCCATACGACTGGCAAAAAGATGGCTAGTAGAACGAAAGCCCCTTCTTTGCCGAGCTTGAGACCAATGTTATGCATAGCGATATAGATAAATACAGCTGAAACGATATTGACTACGGGAACTAAAGCAAGGACGGCCCAAAAACCCTGTTGGCCGCCAAGTTCAAGCAGTACCCAATTGTTATATACGGGCACCCATGCTTTCCAGCTCTCAACGCCTGCTTTTTTAAAGATGCGACCCATTAGGAGGGCAAAGATGATATACATTGCAATGCCAAAAACGAGAGCGAATAGCATAACAAAGAGGAGCATGCCTATGGCTGCACTATCTGACATACTCGATGTACCATTATTGTAATAGTACGAGTTGTAGTAGGGCGACATCTCACCAAAAAAGTGGATTATATTCATGATTTCCTCCTTAGTTTCTTATTTGTATTCTAGCACGGAGAGGAGAAAAAATAATAACAAATAAAATAGGACGGCTAAGTAACGCTGTCCTATTTTAAAATACCGCTATGCGCTGTGGTGGTGGGTCATGCGCACAGGCATGGTCATTGTGCCGCTCCAGAAACCGAGGACGGCTACGGCCAGGCCGACAATGATCTGGTTCCATAGAACTGCCGACTCGGTAGATCCTATGATAAATGGCGCGATTATAAGCCAGAGGCCTGCAATACCATTAAGCCAACTTGCCCATGTTTGTGACGGTGTGCTCAGGCGAATAACCGCAAGAATGGCAATTATCGCACCTAAGATAATTGAATTTGTCATTGCCGTGCTTGTGTAGCTAAAGAGGAATGGCGAGAGAATTAGCCAGATACCTAGTACCAGGTTAGTAATCCTGATTCCTTTAGCGGTTGACTTTGCTTGTTCTTCCATAGCATTTCCTCCTATTACACTTTACATTTACAGTATCCTCCTAATGACGAAAAAATACAGTGATAGATATCACAAAAGACTGTCGTAAGAAAACCTGATAACAATTGAAGAAACAGTGGTAGAATAGGAGATAATGACTGCAAGAATCTTAAATGGCACCGAACTTGCCGGATTCATCAAAGAGCGCCAGGCTCGTCAAGTGCGAGCACTGCGCCAGGCTCATAATATATTTCCAAAGTTGGTGATTATTAAAAGCGAACATGCGTCGCCTGTTATTGATACCTATGTGCGCATGAAGCGTCGCTACGGTGATGATATTTTAATTGAAACTGAGGTTGCTACGCTACCTGAGATTGACATGCCGGCAGCGATTGAGAAATATAATAACGATCCATCTGTCCACGGTATGATTATTCAGTTACCACTTGATGATAAAAGTAAGACAGATGAAATTATTAATCTGGTATCGCCAGAAAAAGACGTTGACGGTCTTGGCTCAAAAGCTAAGTTTGACAGTGCAACCGCGATAGCTATTAACTGGCTCATTGCAGGATATGGAATTGATCTAAAGGCTAAAAAAGTCACGATTGTTGGTAACGGTCGACTTGTTGGCGCGCCTCTTGCTAAAATCTGGAAGGCGAGTGGTTATGACGTCACTGTTCTTGATAGCCACGTTAGCGATATCGCCGAGATCCTTCGTGCAAGTGATGTTATTATCACGGCGACGGGCGTGCCTCGACTCATTACGACGGCTATGGTGCCTGTCGGTGCAACAGTAGTGGACGCTGGCACGGCTAGTGAGAATGGTGTGATTGTAGGTGATATCGAACCGGCCATTCGTGAACGTGATGATCTTAAGATTACGCCCGAAAAAGGTGGCGTTGGTCCACTGACTATTACGGCGCTATTTGATAATGTTATTCATGCTGCGCAGACCGCAGCCGAAAAAGCCTAGGCGATACCTAAAGCTTCTTTTGTACGAGCAACAACTTGACGTGGAGTAAGATCGGCTTTCACGATGTAGCTGTGAACACCGAGTGTTTTAAGCACTTTTGGTGCTTCTTCTTCACCGAGGTTGGTTAGAATAATAACAGGGATTTTTTTACCCCAGTCGTGTTCGCGAATATGTGTTAAAGCCTCGGCACCATCCATATGGGGCATCTGAAGGTCTAACAGTATAATATCGGGACGGAAGCCCTCTGCCAGTTCGACGCCGCGTTGACCGTTATCAGCAATTTGTACCTCAAAACCGTCCGCCTCAAATTTCATACGGTACATCTGGTTGATGACTGGATCGTCTTCGATGATGGCTATTTTCGTCATGTCTGTCTTGCCTCTTCGGTTATTTTTTCTCTATGCTTTCATTCTATCATTCTGGATCCATCTCGTGTAGACCTAGGGCGCGTGTGCGAAGTTGTTAGTCTCATCTTTTCAGTAGACGGACCACATTGTTAATTTCAGAGGAGAACGCTCGGTCGTCAATGACGGCAGGGAAAACCTCGCGAATAGCTCGGTACTCTGTCTGTATTGGCTGTGAAAGTTGCGCGATTTCTTTGGTAAAGTCAACAGCTTGTGCGAGTGTAATACGCTCTATGGCAACAACAATGTAAGCATTCTCAACGACCTTTGCGGCTAGCAGTGCTGCGTCAGTGCCCATACTGACAACATCCTGGTTGTCTCCGTTGGTTGGAATAGAGTGGAGATGATGAGGGTATGCGAGACTTTGACTTTGAGCGGTTGTGGACGTTGCAACGAATTGCATGCCCTGTAGACCTAAGGTAAGACCAGGTTTTTTCAGGTTCAAGAACGGCGGGAAGAATTTATTGACGTTCTTGTTTAAGAAGAAATTAACCCTTCTTTCGGAGAGCATAGTTAGTTTAACGAGAGCAGCCTTTAATTGGTCTATCGCGCTTGCGATATAATCTCCATGAAAGTTGCCGCCATGTATGAATTCACCCAGTTCTCTATCGACGATTGGGTTGTCGGTGACAGCATTGAGTTCAATTTCAACAGTAGCTATCGTTTTTGTAAGTGTTTCGTGGATTGGTCCTAGTATCTGTGGAATACATCGCAAAGAGTATACCTCCTGAACTGCTTGGGGTAACTCGAGAACATCATCTTGGGCCTTTACTGTCTTGTGCAACTCGGAGCGGCTTTTAAGCAAATAGGAGTCTTTTAACAGTTCGCGTATCCTACGCGCAACCTCTTTTTGTCCAGCGTGTGGACGTAGTGCGTGTAGCTGTTCTGAAATACTGTCATCATAGGCATGAACGAGCTCAAGCGAAAAAGCGCCGTTTTTGATGGCATGATCAAGTAGTTGTTTTGCATCGACACACAATGTCGCAACAATCCCTGTCATAACAGCTGTGCCGTTAATTAGGGCCAAGCCTTCTTTCGGTTTTAGCTGGTAGGTGAGTGGAATGTCGAGCTCGGTAAGTACGTCTTGTGTTTGTCGTTTTTGGCCATCATAAAGTACTTCACCTTCGCCGATGACTGCAAGAGCGATATGGGCGAGCTGCACTAAATCACCGCTTGTTCCGACCGCACCATGCTCAGGGATAATAGGGAGGATTCGGTGGTTAATGAACATTTGTAGACGCTCCACCAGCTCGAAGGATACGCCGGAGTAACCTCGTAAAAGAGTATTAAGACGTACGACCATAGCCGCAAGAACATAGTTGGATTTGATGGGGTCGCCTACGCCAACGGCGTGACTTCTGATGAGGTTACGCTGTAATTCTAGTTGTTGGTGTTCGCTGATAATATGTGAAGCCATCGGGCCGAAACCAGTATTGATACCGTAAATTATTTTGCCATTTGCTTGCTGGTCGATGAATTCTTTTGTCATGTCGACGGCATGCTTGGCGTCTGGAGTGATTTGAATGATGGTGGTTGGATCGCTGAGGATTTTATCTAAGTCGCTGATAGTAAGGTTGGTACCGCTTAAAAGAATTGTCGTCATAGTGTAAGTATATCGCAAATGGATCTATAACTGACAGGTTTGGTGTGGTTTTTGATCGTCGAAACATGGATATGCTGAAGTGTATATCATACACATATTTGCAAAACAGTCAAGGTGGCATATAGTATGTACCAAAGTCAAAGATACAATCAACGGAGAAAATTTACCTATGGGCAATCAGCGCTGGTCTTTAAATCGAGGAGATCCGAGTGGTGAAAAAAGAGCCCTTGACCTGTTTCATACAGTTGCGCGGCGAGTACCGGCGTATAAAAATTTCCTAGAAAAAGAACATATCCAGGAAAAGAAAATACGTACCTACCATGACTTCACGAAATATGTTCCACTCATCGACAAAGAGAATTACATCACGCAGTATCCACTTGCTGATCTATGTTTGGACGGAAATCTATTCACCAATCGTATTATTTCCGTAAGCTCAGGCTCAACAGGTGAGCCGTTTTACTGGCCGAGAGGACTTACTCAAGATCTTGAGGGTGCGGAAATGCACACTCCAATTTACAACAATATTTTTCAAATGAACCAAACGAGTACACTTGTTGTCAACTGTTTTTCTATGGGGGCATGGATTGCGGGATCATTTACGACGGCCTCTACTCTGACATATGCGGATAAAGGTAACCCTGTAAATATCATTACACCCGGTCTAGATAAGACCGAAGCAATCAACGCAATTAGACATCTCGCTCCGTCCTATGAGCAAGTCTTGCTGGTTGGCTATCCACCGTTCATCAAAGATATTATCGATGAAGGCACGCGTGCTGGTGTTAAATGGAAAGATATGAAGACACGCCTTATGACTGCTGGTGAGGCGTTCAGCGAGGAGTGGCGTGACTACGTGCTCAGGTTGGTGCACTCGACTAATCCATATCACGATGCGATCAATGTATACGGGAGCGCGGATGCAGGCATGCTTGGATATGAAACCCCTGCGTCTATTTTGATGAGGCGAATCTATAACCAACGGCCTAAGGTCCGATCAGAGTTTTTTGGTACAAGTATGACGCCTTCGATCATCCAGTATGATCCCCAGCGTCGTCATTTTGAAGAAGTGAACGGTGAACTTGTCTTTACGGCCATGTCGGGAATTCCTTTTATTCGGTATAACATTAAGGACTTTGGCGGGATTCTGTCGTTTGAACAGGCCGTTGCGCCTATCAAAGACCGCTTTATGATGCTTGCCAGCCAGCGTGATGTGGACACTAACAAGTGGCGTCATCAGCCATTTCTCTACCTAAAGGGTCGTAAAGGATTTTCTGCCACGATCTACGCAGTCAATATTTATCCCGAGAATATTAAAGCGGCGCTTATCGATCGACGTGTTCAGCGTTGGGTTACAGGGCGCTTTACGATGGCAACTCAGAACTATTCAGATATGGACCAATACTTTGAAATCAATGTTGAATTGGCGCGTGACTTTGTCTTTAAAAAACAGCATCAAGGGCTTATCGAGGAAGTGATCTTCCAAAAACTCATGAAGCTTAATGCCGAGTTTCATAAACTCTATACAGCTATTGGTATTAAAGCATTACCCCGCGTACATTTGATTAGATTTGGTGATTCAGAATATTTCTCTCAGGCTGGAAAACATAGATGGGTGAAGAGGGAGGAATAAGCAAATGGGACAAGGTAGATTGACGGAAGCTGACCACTCTCAAGAGTGGCCTGATCAGCTTAAGAGACTTTCTAAAAAGGCACGTCACGATGGCGAAAGTTGGCAGCCTGTTGTTGTCGAAATGCGTACGACAGACGCCGCTAAAAGACTTGATGCACTCTTGGAAAGCTATGATATTCGCCAGATTATTGACAACTACGACGAGCAATACGCTGAACTGATAGTAAGCAGGCAGCCGCAATTATACCAGTCAAGTCTTGAGGTGAAACGCGAATCACTCAAGGAGTATCTGGAAAAGCATTTTGACGGCCGACAATCATGGCAACTTGGGTCATGGGTGTATTATCCATGGAATGGTGATCTTGTTCATATCCTTGAAAAAGAACTGTTTTTGGAATCGCGTACTATCCGAAACAAAGATCTTATCAATGAACAAGAGCAGCACGAGTACGCAAACTTTACTGTTGGTTGCGCTGGTATGAGCGTAGGTAGTAATGTTGCACAATCACTCGCTATTTCGGGCGGTTCACAAAAAATAAAGCTTGTTGACGGTGCGGTCATTAGTGCTTCAAATCTTAATCGCATTACAACGGGTGTTTATGATGTTGGCAGCTCAAAATCCCTGGTAATTGCACGCAAGCTGTACGAGATGAATCCATATATGGAAATTGAACGGTCCGATCAAAACATTACCGAAAAAAATGTCGCAGACTTTTTTGAACAACCATGGCCACTTCGTGCTGTTGTTGACGAGATTGACGATCTTAAAATAAAAATATTATTAAGAATTGAGGCTCGTAAGCGTGGTTTACCTGTTATTATGGCAACTGATCTTGGTGACGATGTCATGCTTGACGTAGAACGGTTCGATTTAGACCGTATACTCCCACTTTTCCACGGGCTTGTCCCAAATGTCGAGGAGCTACTTACGAAAGAAGTAAGTAAACGCGAATGGCTTAAATATGCAACATCAATTATTGGACCACACAACACGCCGCTTCGGATGCAGCAATCACTCTTGAAGGTTGGTACAAAGCTAGTAACACAGCCGCAGCTTGGCCCGACGGCGATGATGTCTGGCGTGGTAGTGGCCTATGCAATTCGACAAATCGCGACAGAGGAGAAGTTGCGTAGTGGGAGAACGCTTATATCACTCGATAAACATTTGCGTCCTGATCTCGTGACGTTGAGATATCGCCGTGAACACAGAAAACACACCCAGCAGCTCAAACGCGCTCTTAAGGCAATGTAAGCTCATCTACTTCGAGCCGAGGGGACGAACGTACAGAATGGGTTGCTTTGCCAATACGAAGCATGGTCTGTAGTCGCATGGATGTATGAAGCATCGCTTCGATATCTTCGTGAAAGCTAGCAGCTTCAATGGGTGCAGCTAATGTTCCTTGTGCGAGGCCACTTTGGGTAATTTGTAGCGCGACGCGCAAATAAGCCTGGCCGGCACGTAGCCAAAAACTAGGCACATCGCCGCTAGTGCCGATAAATACGAGTGCCGATGCATCGTTGATTCTCTGCTGATCGTGGTGCGCTTTGAGCGAAAGGCCAAGCCCGAGTCTAATTGATAGTTTGCCAAATACAGATCCGAGCATACCTTCGCCAAGAGTGTAGCCGTGCATACCTATGCGTGACGGAGACCAGTTGTAATGAACGAAATGGTACAGCTCACGGCGAAAATCAGGGCTGCCAAGAGCTAGCGACATAGCCTTGAATGTAAAGTTGCCTACATGCTGGATTGATGTCTTATCTTGCATCAGGAACACGTCGACGCCCTCTAGGTCCTTGACGGCTTGTTGACAGTTTTCTAGGAGCGTTTTAGGAATTTCTGTGGGTATCATCTTTTCACGGTAGGTCTGTCGATTTTGAAGCGCATTTAGGATGGCTGGCTGTTTTTCGAAGCTATCAGGGGTGATTTGAACAGTGGCTATAACATTATCTAGGGTTTCTTCCTGAATCTCTATAACCTTCGCTTCCATGCCAAGTCCTTTTGCGGCCTGAAGCATAGCTTCAAGACAAATGCCAAAACTGATCCATGATTCGCGGCCCGTCGGGTCTGCGGAGTCCAGTGCACGGCTGGGTGCGATAGCTAAAGAAACAGTGTCGTCTCGAACGATGAAACGCCAGGGTTGAGCATTATGAACCGATGGTGCAAGCCGGGCATACTCAAGTAGTTCTCTAATGGATGGCGATAATTCTTGTTTCATAACAACCTTCTTTATAGTTTTACTATAACATCGTAGTATTATAAGTGTAATGCTTGAGCTTATTATCTTGTCGCTATCTGTTCTTGCCAACTTCGGACTAGCCTTTGTTGTCGTTGCAAAAAATCCAGGAGGGCGAGTCAATCGACTTTTTGGCTTTCTCGCACTATCTCTTGTTTTATGGCTGTCAACGAATTATATATCAACGCATCCTATCTTTTTCGATCAGCTCACTTGGATTCGTTTGGCAATAGCTTGCGCGGCAATCATGTCCATGGCGATGCTGCTGCTCACGAATGTCTTTCCTCAAGGCAATCCGTATAAAAAGAAGCTATCTATAGTCACTATTGTTGTTGGATGTATTGTTGCGGCTGCTGCTGTTAGCCCATTTGTATTTACACACCTTGAAATTTCTGGTTCGTCAGTCAATCCCGTACCTGGACCTGGAATGATCCTGTTCATGCCATTTATTTTTGGGACATTAGGGGGAAGCATCTACATCCTCTTTCGTAAATTTCATATCCTGAAAGGTCACATGAGGGAACAGGTCAGATATGCCATCATCGGTGTGATGACGACATTCTCTCTTTTGGCGTTTCTAAACTTTATTGTTATCATCTTGTTCCATAACACCTCTTACATATTTTTGTCTCCACTTGTAGGGTTGGTCTTTACTACAAGTTTTGCTTATGGAATAGTGCGACATCAACTATTTGATATCCGCTTGATAATTGCTCGCTTTATTGCCTATATTCTTTTACTTCTCGTTGCGGGTACTCTTTATGGTTTTCTGGGCGCAGGGCTTTCTTTCTTTATTATTGGTGTGCAGCCGAGTATTGCACAAATTCTTGTATCTACTGCAGTAGTCGGCTTTCTTGTCTTGTTTGTTGAGCCTCTTAGGCGTTTTTTCAATCATATTACACGGGCTATTTTCTACCAAGATGACTATGACACTAAAAATATTCTAGATGCTTTAGCAACAGTGTTGGTACATTCGACTGAAACGAAGCCGCTCGCGACTGCTTCTTTGAATATTCTGAAAAAAGCACTGAAATCAGATTTTATCACTCTTATTCTTATTGATGAAGCTGCCGATGATGAGAAAGGTAGGCATATCAGCGTTGGACGAAGCGCCCCTCTTTTAGCTGAAGTCACACCTCAACAACTGCAACAACATGTCACGGACGTCGTAAGTATGGATACGGTTCAAGCACCCTCAAATCATTTCCACCGTGAGGTGCAGGAAGCGGGCATTTCAGTTATCATTCGCCTTGAGACTAAAAGTGAGGTGGTTGGGTATTGTATATTTGGATATAAAACGACTGGAAGTGCATATTCTCAACGAGATATTGATCTGATTCGTATAGCAGGTGACGAATTGGCTGTCGCAGTTCAGAACACCCTTCGTTTTGAGCAGATCCAGGTCTTTAACGCGACGCTCCGTAAGAGAATCGAAGATGCAACCAAAGAACTTCGTACGAGTAACGAACAACTTCAGCGTCTTGATGCGGCAAAGGATGAGTTTGTTAGTATGGCTTCTCACCAACTGCGCACGCCACTAACGAGTGTTAAGGGATATATAAGCATGGTACTTGAGGGTGATGCGGGTAAGATTACGGGCGTTCAACGTCAGCTCTTAGGTGAGGCTTTTACAAGCAGTGAGCGCATGGTACATCTCATCAATGACTTTCTGAATGTTTCGCGTCTGCAAACGGGTAAATTTGTACTTGAATCTAAACCGATTGATCTCGCGAAAGTAACGATGCAAGAGGTGGATAGCCTTCAGACCACTGCAAACGCGCATGATCTCAAGCTCCAATATAGAGCACCCTCAGTCTTCCCGATTTTATATATTGACGAGAGCAAAATTCGCCAAGTGATTATGAACTTTATCGACAACGCTATTTATTATTCGCATGAGCATACGGTCATTCACGTTGAGCTGACGATCGAGGAAGGTGACGCAGTGCTGCGAGTGAAAGACACAGGTATTGGAGTACCTAAAACAGAACAGGCACATTTGTTCTCTAAGTTTTTCCGTGCAACCAACGCTCGTAAGCAGCGACCAGATGGCACAGGCGTAGGTTTATTCTTGGCCAAGAAGGTTGTCGTCGCACATGGAGGTACGATTGTCTTTGAATCTGTAGAAGATGTGGGTAGTACTTTTGGATTTAGGCTACCAATTAAGAAACTAAGCGCCCCCACCGATAACGCGGATTAGCTCAAGTAGTAGCCAAATAACAACAATCGCGACTGCTACGCCGATAAGTACTGGCTTTGCGATTGCTTTTTTCTCAAACCACCATTGCTGTAATTTATTGCGGTTAGCCGCAGTTAGTTTAGTGACAACTGGACGAGCCTGAGCGGCATCTTGTCCGGTGTATACTTTGTTGCGTTTTTTCTTCTGCTTTGCCATAGATATAATAAGTATATCAAAAACTACCCCCGTGTGAAACGGGGGTAGTTCTATCTGAGGCTGATGCTTCAGTATAAGGGTGAGCGGTCAGTCTCTAGCGTGTTATTGCACGGCGGCTAGCAATGTAGTAACCAATCGATGCAATCAATGAACCTGCGCCAACGAGGGCAATAAAGCCATCGCTTGCACCGGTGTGTGGAAGCTCCGCAGGAGTCGTTTCACAGGTGTTAGTGCTTGTTGAAGTTGAAACACAAGTTTCGCTACAACGGCTGTCATTCATTGGGATACCTGGCTTACACTCAGGAGTCTCTTTACAACGGTCGTCGTTTACAGGGATACCTGGTTTACATTCTTCTGGAGTAACAGTTACTTCAAAAGGTTGTTTACAGTTTCCAACAGGCGCAGTTTTGTCTTGGCCGTT